>JBFWSD010001022.1:0-3405 GCA_050248575.1 Gemmataceae bacterium | reverse complement strand
GTCGGGCGGTGCACTGGTCGAGATGAAATTCCACCTTCACGTGCCCGCGTTGTTCCACGAACTCTTGCCGCAGCTGCCGCAACGCAAGGGGCGCGTCTCGAAGTATCGCCAGTGCGTGCAAGCCGTGGGAGTCGCGCTGCTGGCTGGCCTGGCGGACGGGCAGGTTTCGGCCCGGGCAAGCGGCAAGGAGGCATCCCATGCCTGAGTGGCTGCAATCTTACGTCGAGAGCGATAGCACGCTGCCAGCGAACGTGCTGGCCGCCCGCTTGGCCGTGGCGTTCCTCCTCGGCTGTGTGTCGGCGGGCGTGCATCGCTACGCGTCCGGGTGGCGTGATCGGCCCGCGGAGCGTTCGTTCCAGGCTACCCTGGTCTTGCTGGCGGTGCTCATCGCCGTCGTCACGCTGGTGATTGGCAACAACGTGGCGCGGGCTTTCAGCCTGGTCGGCGCCCTGGCCATCGTTCGCTTCCGTACCGTGGTGGAAGATACACGCGATACGGCGTTCGTGATTTATTCGGTGGTTGTCGGCATGGCGGCGGGCACGGGCTACATCATGGGCGCGCTGCTGTGCACGCCGCTGGTGATGCTGGTGGCCTGGCTGTTTCGCCCGACCGAGCATGCCGCGCCGGTGCGCGAAGAGGGCACGCTCATGCTGCGGTTTGCCCTTGGCCATTCGCTCGACGCGAGTGTGGAGAAGATCCTCTCCCAGCATCTGGCCAGCTACCGCGTGATCGCCCTGTCCACGGCGCGCGGGGGCAGTGCCCTCGACGTTACCTACAGCATCCGGATGCCTCCCGCGGAGCGGGCCTTCGCCCTGGTCACGGATCTCAACCGCCTGGAAGGCATTCAGGCCGTCGACTTCAAGGAAAACAAATAGCAGGAGTTTCTACCGATGAAACGATGCCTCTTCATAGCCGTCTTGCTGATCGAGGCCGCAGTGCTGGTGCCCGGCCGCGCCGAGCCGCCCGCCAAGCCCGACCCCAGCGACGATTTCTTCAACAATAACAAGGTCTGGGAGCTGTCGATCGAGATCGACAAGCCGAACCTTGAACTGCTTCGCCGCGAGAACCGCAAATATGTGCGCTGCACGCTCACGGAAGGGGGCAAGGTCTACAAGGACGTCGGCGTCCATTTGAAGGGGGCCGCCGGCAGCTTCCGCAATATTGACGACAAGCCCGGCCTCACGCTCAACATGGACAAGTTCATGGACGGCCAGACTTTCCACGGCCTGGACAAGTTCCATCTGGCCAACTCGGTGCAGGATCGCAGCTTCCTTTCCGAGTTGATTTGCGGCGAGCTCATGCGCGACGCAGGCGTGCCGGCTTCGCGGATCAGCTTCGCCATCGTTACCATCAACGGCCGCAAGCGTGGCCTGTACTACCTCAAGGAAGGTTACGACAAGAGCTTCATCCAGCGTCACTTTCAAACGAAGAAGGGCAACTTCTACGACGGCGGCTTTCTGCGCGATATCGATCAGCCCTTGCAGGTCATCTCCAACAAGGACGATGTGGCCGCGCACGCCGACCTGAAGGCGCTGTTGGCCGCTTGCCGCGAGCAAGACAAGAACAAGCGCTTCCAGACCATGGAGCAGCTGCTCGACATGGACCGGTTCTTATCGTACCTGGCCCTGGAAGTACTGCTCTGGGACTGGGACGGCTACCCGTTGAACCGCAACAACTATCGGATTTATCATGATCCGCAGCGCAACAAGCTGGTGTTCATCCCCTCGGGCATGGACCAGATGTTCGGCAATCCGGGCAGCGGTTTGTTCGCCAATTTCAATGGCCTGGTCGCGCGCAGCCTGCTGGAGACCCCCGAGGGCAAGAAACGCTACCTGGCCCGCGCCGAAGAGATCATGAAGAACAGCTTCAAGGCGGAGGCCCGGGTAAAACGGCTCGACGAGTTGCAAACGCGCGTGCTGCCCGCCCTCAAGAGCGTCGATCCCGGCCACGCCAACGGCTATCCCAACGATGTCAAGCGTCTGAAGGATGCCATCTTGCACCGCGCCAAGTCCTTTGACGAACAGCTCAAGCAAGCGAAGAAGTGAAAGGGAATCGGTCGCAATTTGCGCTCAACCAGCGGAACATTGCTGGGAGTTGAGAGGCGGCTGCAACGCAGTGCTGCGATTCGCGAGCATCGAAGAGAGCAAAAACTACGGCGACCGGCAGGTCGAAAGGCACCGCTTCGGCACCCTTTGATCTGGCCGGTCGCCGTAACTTGTTTCGGGGCGAGAGGTGATCCAGGCGAAGATCTCTCCCAGGGTGGCGTAGGTGTAGGCGCTGCCGGCCACCGGCGCCATGGCGGCGAACTCGGCATAGCAGAGGGCCGCGAACAGGCAGCCCAGCCCGGCCACGCAATATGAGATCATGATGCTTGGCCCGGCGTCGATGGCGGCAGCGCGGCCCGTCATCACGAAGATGCCGGCCCCGATGATTGCCCCAACACCGAGCGAGGTCAACGCGACCGGCCCGAGCACCCGGCGGAGTTGTTGTCCGTCCGCCGCCTCCTGCAACAGTACGGTCAAGCGCTTGCGGCCAAACCATTGCTTCCAGTTCATGGCCGACTTCCTTTCAGACCTCGCCGATTTCGCCATCGAGCTTGATCGGCGTGGACACGGATCCACCCAGGCAGAATAGGATCTTCTGCCACCACGACAAACCGGCCTTCCAGTCGGCCACAGCTTTTCGCAGGCGTTCGAGACCAGGGCTGTGGTCGTCCCGGAGTTCGTGAAGCGTGCTCAGACAGCCGGGCGTGTTGCCGTCAATGAGCAGCGCGATGGCAAAGTTACTGCGGAAGGCCACAGGGACATCGGTGCGCATGCTGAAGCCGCTGCCGCCAAGCACCAGGCGGCGCAGGATGTCGACGGCCCGGGCAGCCTCGCTCTTCCTGAGGAAGCAGACCGCGGTGGCATTCAATGCCCAGGGGGACGCAGATCGAGCCCGGGCCAGGCACTCCAGACCATTGTCGACGTCGCCCCGCCTCAAATGGTTTTCTACCTGCTTGAGCAGTCTGCCCAGTTCGGACGCCGGGTCCGGTACAGTGAGCCCATGTTCCTGGGCAGTGGCCGGATTCTGTGGACGCATAATCTCTCCAAGCACAGGTCCAGTTTCAAAGGAATGGAACGCAAGATGGACGGTGTACGCCCTTGCCGGCAGGCAACGCGTTGGCCACAGAGATGGAGAGATTTCAAATTAGCCAGACACAGTGGAGCGTATTCGGCAATGGAGAAGTGAAGCTTGGCCTGCGTAAGGCAGATACCAGCCAGCTTGGCAACTGCGACTTGACCAGGCGCTCCCCGATGGACCGGTTACCAGCGAACCGCGACAGATCCTTGACTACCACGGTCGTTTTTTGCGGGGCAGTTGCGGACGATGGTTCGCACGCGTCGCTGGCCGCCAGCAACGCGC
>JBFWSD010001021.1:0-3405 GCA_050248575.1 Gemmataceae bacterium | reverse complement strand
CTGCTGCTTCGCCACCAGGACCGCGCCCACGAAGAACGGCGCGAGATCACCGTCGAGGCGGGCAAGACCACCGAGATCAACGTGACCTGGGACAAACTCGGCCGTTAGCCCGCTGCGCGTTCAATTCTCGGTCCCAGTCCGACTGAGAGGAGAATGCCTGGGACCGAGATGTGCTCAGCTAAACAGCGCGTCGATGGGCTTACCGTTGAAGAGGTGGTGGGGCCGGCTCTCGCGATCCTGAATCATTGTCTCCGCCGACAACCCGAACGCGGAATAGATCGTCGCCAGCACGTCCCCCGGACTGACCGGGTTGTCTTGCGGGTAGGCGGCGTTCTTGTCGGAGGCGCCGTAGACCTGGCCCCCCTTGATGCCGCCGCCCGCCATCAGGATGGAGTAGACCATCGGCCAGTGATCGTTGTGCGGGGCCTTGGGGGTGCGGCCCATCTCGCCCATGAAGATGACCAGAGTGGAGTCGAGCAGCCCGCGTTCTTTGAGGTCGGTGAGCAGGGCCGACAAGGCCGTATCGGTCTCAGGCAGGTTCTTGTCACGCAGCGGCTTGATCGAGCCGCCATGCGTGTCCCAGCGGTCGATGGCCCGGCCGAACGAATCGTTCACCAGCACCATGCGCACGCCCGATTCGACCAGGCGGCGGGCCAGCAAGTAACTCTGGCCGTAGCTGTGCCGCCCGTAGCGATCGCGTACCGCGGGAGGCTCGCGATCGATCTCGAAGGCTTGCTTGGCCGCGGGCGAGCTGAGCAAGTTGAAGGCCCGCTCGTAGTAGCTGTCGAGATTGCGGGCTGCCATCGTCTTGCCCAGGTGCTCGAGCCGCCCGTCGATCCGCGCCGCCAGCTCGCGGCGGGAATCGATACGCTCGCCCGTCAGACCCTGGGCCAGCGTGAGATTGTTGACCTTGAAGTTCGGCTTCGAGGGATCTCCCTCGGCAAGCAAAGGCTGCGCCTGGCTGCCCAGCCAGCCCGAGAGCTGCCCGGGCTGAATGTTACCCACGTCGAAACTGTAATGAGGCGCGATCACATACGAGGGCAGCACCGGATCCGACGGCACCAGACTCGACAGCACCGAGCCCACTGACGGAAAATCGCTGGGCTGGGCCGGGAACAGAGCATCGCGGGCCGGCGGATGACCGGTCAGCGCGATGTATGCAGCCGCCGGATGTGCCTTGAAGTTGTGTGACACCGAACGGACCAGCGCATATTCACTCGCCAGCCGTGCCAGCTTGGGCAGGTGTTCGCAGATCTGTATCCCGGGCACGTTGGTGGTGATCGGTTTGAACTCGCCGCGCACCTCGGCCGGGGCATCGGGCTTGAGGTCGAAGGTATCGAGCTGTGCTGGCCCACCATTGGCGAAGATCAGGATGCACGATTTCTTGCGCGCCGCCTTGGCCTGGGCTTCCGCGCAAAGCAATTGCGGCAAGGTCAGCCCGACGGCACCGAAAGCGCCAACTTGCATCATCTGCCGGCGATGAATGGCTCCAGGACGGAGCGAAGGTACGCTCAGCATGGGTAGGATTCCTCGGTAGGAAATACTGGCAGGTAAGTTGAGGATACCCGAAAGCGATGGGCGCGTTCAAGCAGATTTCGAATCGAGACCGAGAATGATCGGTCGCGGATTGAGCGAGACAGGGCCCGGCCACACGCGGGCCCAGGTAGAGCGCGTCACCGAAAGTGACCTAACGCTCGAGTACCTTCAATAGCTGGTTGAAATCCTCGACACGGAACTCGCGCGGGCTGTGATAGCGGAACTCATCCGCGTTGTGGAACTGGAGGTAACGATAGATCGAGGCCAGGGCGGCCTTGTCGGTGGCATCGTTGGGATCGCTGAGGGCGGAGAGCCCTAGATAGAACTGAGTGGCCTGATCCCAGGTCGTGCGGGGCTGCTTCAGGAGCAAGGGACGCAGTTCGGCGCGTGGGGGCAACTTGCCCTCCCAGCGCTGGCTCCAGTCGCCGAGCAAAGCGGCGCCGGTCTTGGCAGTTGCGGCGATGCCGGCCCGGTTCGCATCGGGGACCCGCATCAACCTCTGCAATTGATCGAGGTTTTCGGCCACCTTTTTGTTGCCCAGGTCGCCGGGCAAGCCCGCCAGCGTGTGCGGCATGTAATTGTACCATTCGCTCCAGGGGAGCGAGCCGGGCAAGAAGCCGCCGTAGCCGCGTTCCTGCCGGGCACTGTCGGTGAGCAGTAAATGATGGCAGGCGTAGCAGTCGTACTCGGCAAACTCGGGCCAGGGCTTCTGATCCGTGATCTCGCCGCTGGCACGATAGGCGAGGAGTTCGAGCGCGGCCCGGGCAGAGACCAGCTGCCCCACTGCCCAGAATTTTTCTTCATCCATCTTCTTCTGCGCCGTGTTCCAGTGGGGCGGCGTGTTGAGCGTGAACGCCGCGAACTCGAAGCCTAGCCGCGGATGGCCTGCGGCAATCAGGTCGTGATTCACGTCGCGGGCCGGCACTCCCGGAACCGGGCCGGAACCGATGTGGCAGCCCGTGCAGGTCTGGGCCCGCAGCGTCACGTCGTCCAGCGGCGTCATGCCGTGCTTCTGTTTCTCTTCCTTCGAGAGCTTGGTCCAGGCCGTGGTGGTGTGCAGGGCAAGATAGTCGACCGCGCTGCCATGACAGCTTTCGCAGCCCACGCCGGTCTGGCGTTCGTCGAGCGCCAGGGGCGTATCGGAAGTGGCTGCCAGCGGCGTGGTGTGGCAGACCAGGCATTCCGTGGCTTCGTGCGCCGGCTTTTCCAATCGCAAGTTGCGGGCAATCCGCTGCGAGCGTTCGTTCTTGAGAACGGCATACGCAGTATTGTGGCGATCGAGCGTGATCCAGGTGGTGTGTTCGTTCTGGAGGATGAGCTGGCCGGCGTGGGGCTCGATGCTGCCATGACAGGCTCGGCCAGAACAGGACGCCGTGCCGGTGAAGGCTTCGGAACGAGTGGCGCTCGGTGGGGCCGCAGGTGGCCCAGCCGGAGGCGGCGGCACTTGCTTGCCACACCCCGCGGCCAGCAACACCGTCACGCCGAACCAGAGGAACGCAGCGATCCCGTAGCGCATGATGGGCCCCTTGTCCCCGCGCAAGAGCGGCGGGCCAGAGCTTTGCGGCCAGGCAGTCCCAGGCAGAGCCGGAACTGAGAAAACGTGTCGCAAGATTTCATACCGGTCCGAGGGAAGAGACGCAAGCCATTCCCTGCAAGATTTGTACAAAGCGAGTAGGCCAGTCGTTGACAGCCCGTGTGCAGCGTGCTAGAAACTCTGCTACCTTTTCAGAGACCGTACGATGAACAGCCGCCCCGTAGGGAGATTCCATGCTGATTGATCGTCGGAATTTTGGACCACATGTCCCGTGGCTCATCTTCTTCCTGGTGACGCTGCTTCTCTCCACCGGCGTCTATCTCTTCGTATCGCGT
>JBFWSD010001020.1:0-3408 GCA_050248575.1 Gemmataceae bacterium | reverse complement strand
AGAGGACGTTGACGGCCCCCATGGCCGCGTAGTAATCGTCGTGGCCCACCGGCACGCTCGGATAGGCGATGCCGATCTGCGTCTGCGTCGTCTCCTTCGGCATGTGCAGCGTGGTAGGGGGCTGCCGGTTGGGTGTTACATCGGGAGGCACCAGGGGGGACCAGTCGCCGAAGTGCTGCTCGACAGTATCGCGGATGTGGTTCCAGTCGAAGTTGCCCGCGACCGAGAGGATACAGCTCTTGGGCTGGAACAGGCGGAGGTATTGCTTGTAGATGACGTCGCGAGTCAGCCCTTCGATGCCTTCCTTGGTGCCACGGCGGTCACGGCCCAGCGGGAAGGAGAAGAATCGCTGCCGCAGCTCGACCAGCAGCTTCGAGCGGGGCTCATCTTCCAGGCTTTGCAGGTCCTGAAGGGCCAGTGCTTGCACGGCTGGCAAATCTTCCGCGGGCAGCCTGGGCCGCCGCAGGATATCGGCATAGAGGGCCAGCACGTCGGCCAGGTTGCGCGAGAGCGTGCCGCCCCAGAAACGCATGTGCATCGAGCCCACACTCTCGCCGCGATCGACGCCGAGGTTGTCGAGGGCCAGCGCCAGGGCGCGGCTATCGCGTTCGCCCGCGCCGCGCGTGATCAGGTCGGCCAGCACCGAGCCCAGCCCGAGGTGCTCGTTGGGATCGTGTACCGACCCGGCGGGCACCAGAAAGTTGAAAGCAGCCGAGCGCACGTGCTCCATCCGCTCGGCCAGCAGGGTCAGACCATTGCTGAAGGTGTGCTGGAAAACGTCCTGTTGCATGATCCTCTTCCTGTTGAGCCGTTGAGCTGTCTTCTACCAGTTGAAGAATAGGAACCGGTTGCGGTCGGGGCGAACGGAGCCGGCCAGCAAACACGGGTTATTGGGGTCGACGGCCTTGTAAAGTGTCTTGCGATAGCGGAAGCCGAGCCGCTGGTAGAGGCGTACGGCCGAATCGTTCTGGGCCGTGACTTCGAGGAAGGCCCGACCGAGTCCCGCGCGGCGAAAGCCTTCGAGTGCCCGCAAAAGAAGGGCCGTCCCCAGACCCTGGCCCCGAAAAGGCGCGGTCACGCCGAGATTCTGGATGGCGCCGAAACCGTTACGTTCGCGCAGGCCCTGTACGGTGCCACAGCAGCCCTCGCCACAGCCGATCAGCCAAGTTGTTTCCGGGAGGAAGCCGGGCTTGTTGCTGATCTCGCGCATTAGGGTGAGGCAGCCCTCGCGACTGCTTAGGCTGGTGAAGACGGCCGAATCGATCTCGTCCTGGAAGCTGCGATGCTTGACGTCGGCGTGGAGTTCGAGCACGTCGCTGTCCCACGGCACCCAGAAGAAGCCCGCGGGCAACGCGGGCACCGGCGGCGCCGCG
This sequence comes from Gemmataceae bacterium, assembly GCA_050248575.1. Classification (GTDB taxonomy): domain Bacteria; phylum Planctomycetota; class Planctomycetia; order Gemmatales; family Gemmataceae; genus JBFWSD01. Next base: position 2,035 of record JBFWSD010001020.1, on the reverse strand, counting down.
TACAGGTCGATCTCCATCTTGAAGCGCTTGAAGTAAGTGGCGTTCACCGGCACGTCTCCAGCCAGGTTCCTGCCCTGCCGACAGGCACTTGATTCTAGCAACGGGGACGTACCAGGAAAAGGATACATTCAGGGGTAGCACGGGCCCGCTGACGTCGCGGTGTCGGTTGTACCGACGGCGCCGGCCGGGCTACTTTTTCAGCTGAGCATCGAAGAACTCGAGAGTCTGCTTGATGGTGTCGGTAAGCTTGTCCCCCTTCCAGCCGTGCCCTTCGCCCTCGAGAACGACGAGCTTGGCCTCCACGCCACACTCCTTCAACTTGTCGCACAAAACCTGCGACTGGCGGACACCCACCAGCATGTCCTGATCGCCGTGAAAGAAGAGGAAGGGCGGATCGTCTTTCGAAGCATGGGTGATCGGCGAGGCCTTCTTGTACAGCTCCGGGTTCTTCTCGATGGTGTCGCCGAAGAAGGGCAGGATCAAGTAATCCTCGACGTCCTTGTTCCAGGTTTTTTTCGTGAGGTCGGTCGGGCCGAAGAAGCTGACCACCGCCTGGACCCGGCTGGATTGATCGGCGTTGCCCCCTGCGCCCTCGAGCTTGGCGTCCTTGTCGCAGGTGCCAAGCAGGCAGCAAAGGTGGCCGCCTGCCGAGAAGCCGACGCAGCCAATCCGCTCGGGATTGATGTGGTACTTCTTCGCGTTACCGCGGAGGAAACGAACGGCTGCCTTGCAGTCTTCGATCTGTGACGGAAACTTGGCACCCGGGGCCAACCGATAGCTGATGGTGGCCGCGACATAGCCGCGCCGGGCAAAGACCTCGATGGTCTTGCCCAGGCTCTGGCGTGATCCGGACCGCCAGCCCCCGCCGTGGATGCAGACGATGCACGGGAAGGGGCCTTCGCCCTCCTTGGGGCGGGCCAGGTCGAGCTTCAATTCGACATCGCCCCCCTTGCCGTAGACCACGTCCTTCTCGACGACCACGTCGTCGACGGCGACCTGGCCCTGAGCAGGCGCAAACGAAATCAGCACGACGAGGCAGGACAGCAATCGCTTCATGGTTCCCTCATTATCATCAGGATTCCCTCGCTTGCGCGTCGGGCTACGCTGGGCGTCGGGCTAACCACCGCATTGGGCCGCAAAGTTGCCGCAGTTTGCAGAGATTCCGCAAACTGGCCGTCCAGAATGCTGAAAACATCCGAACAGTTGTCGGACTGCGGTACAATGGAGTCGGCCGATATTCCGTTTTCGACGCTCCCGACTCGCGCAATAATACAGGCATTCAGGCGAATATCTTAATGAAGGTGCGCTGCCCGATCCATAGCATCTGGAGAGCCGGCATGCGTAACGCTTCACGTGATTCGGTCCTTGCCGAGCGGTTGGCCCGCCCGCAACGCCTGGGTATCTTCGGCCACCGTGGCGTGGGCAAGACAACACTGATCACCATGCTCTATCGCGAGGCCGTGGCGGGCCGACTCCCCGGCATTCGCCTGGCTGCGGGCGAAACTCGCAGCGCCGAATACTTCGCCGACAAGATTGCCCAGCTCGAAGCCGGCCAGCTGTTGCCCGCCACGCTTGCCGAGACCGAGCTTCGCCTCAACCTCTATCACAACCAGACGCGCATCGAGCTCGAGATCCGCGACTACCAGGGCGAGCACGTGGAACTGGGCCGCGACGAGACGATTCACGACTTTCTCCGCGATTGCGATGCCGTGTGGCTCTGTGTGGATGCCACCTTGGCCCCGCGCTCGGCCGACCTGCTGCGTCGTCAGCAAGAAATGGAACAGCTGATCGAGCATTATCTGAAGGTCGAGCCGGGATTGGTGATGGACCGCCCGTTCGCGCTGATCCTGACCAAGTGCGACCTGCTGCCCCGGCCCAACGCCAATCTCTGGGCCGATCACCTGGGTATGACCTGCCACGCCCTGGAAACCCACTGCAGCATCAACGGGCTCTTCGCGGTCAGCAGCCTGTGCACCAAAGTAGATGCCGTGGAGACGCGGCCGCAGGTCGAAGAGGAGACGGGCAGAAACGAGAA
>JBFWSD010001019.1:0-3408 GCA_050248575.1 Gemmataceae bacterium | reverse complement strand
GATCATCTATCCAGGTTTCGGCCGCCGCCAGAACCTGCACATGGGCAATGTCGAATACCACGTGGGCGATCTGATCGACAGTCTGCACGACCGGCTCACGCAGCAGATTGCCCGCGCCCTGCGGCACGAGCAAGAATGCGACGGCAAGGGGAGCGAGCTCCTCGATTTCGAAGCCGTTGCCCAGCAGAAGGCGATCGGGCTGCTCCGCAAGCTGCCCGAGCTAAGGCTGCTGCTCGAAAAAGACGTCCTCGCCGCCTTCGCGGGCGACCCGGCCGCCAAGCACACCTACGAGATCATCTTCTGCTATCCCGGCGTGGAAGCGATCACCATCTATCGCCTGGCCCACGAACTGCTGCTGGCGGGCGTGCCCCTCATTCCGCGCATGATGACCGAGCACGCGCACTCGAAGACGGGCATCGACATTCATCCCGGCGCTCGCATCGGTCACAGCTTCTTCATCGATCACGGCACCGGCGTGGTCATCGGCGAGACCTGCGACATCGGCAACCACGTCAAGCTCTACCAGGGCGTGACGCTGGGCGCCCTCAGCTTCCCGCGCGACGCCGCGGGCAACATCATCCGCGGCAAGAAGCGCCATCCCACGCTGGAAGACGACGTGGTCGTCTACGCCAGCGCGACGATCCTCGGTGGCGAGACGGTGATCGGCCACCATGCCGTGGTGGGCTCGAGTGTGTGGCTCACCCACAGCGTCGATCCCTACACGGTGGTGTCGCTAGAGAAACCCAAGCTGCGCATGAAAGGGCCGGGCACCAAGGACCTGGTACCGACCTACGACATTTAATGGGTTCAGTTGGCTTCCGCCGCCAGGAACACGCCGCCCTGGACGAAGAGTTTGCCCGCCGGATTCGACCAGAGCACGCGAACCGTGAAGGTCCACTGCCCGCCGCCGTTATCGAAGGTGGGCACGATGAGCTTGACGACTTGCCCGCGCAGGTCGGCGTCGCCCAGGAAGCGAATGCCCGTCAGCGACACGTCCTGGCAGACGAATTCATGATGCTCGTCGTGGACGCGGACCTTGATGGTCAGCAAGAAGGGTACGCGCTGGTGCTGGCGTCGCTCCTCGTCGACTTGTACCTTGCGGTAGTTGCGAATGAGCGAGCGAATGGCGCGGGCGACGCTCCGCTGCTGCTGCTTTTCTTGCCGGACCCGGCCCGCCAGTGACGAGAGATAGTGATAGCGCCCCTTGGAATAGCGCAGCTGCGGGCGCACCAGCTCGATCACTTCCTTCCAGCGCTGTTCGGGCTGCCCGACCTTGGCGAGCTGGGCCCGCACGTCGTCAGCCACCACTGATCCGTGATCCTTGGCCTGATCGAGGATGACCTGTGCGATTTGATGAAGGTCGGTGAGCACCATAGGCTTTCGGAACTGGAGAGAGGCGAACCTTTGCCCGAGATGTGCCTAGCATAGTACGTTTTTTGGCCGCCTCAACAATTTCGTGTCCCGTTTGGTGGAATTACAGGTTTTTCCGGACTGAACCGGGGTGAATCACCCACCCGAAGTCGGCTTGAAGGTCGGCAACCGTACGCAAATCCGCGTCAGCGGGCCGCCGTTTGCTTCCAGGTGTGCGCCCGCTGCAAGACCAGCCGGGCCGCTTCCACCGCAGAATCGGCTTCGGCCTCGATGCGATGAAGCCGCCCGGCCTCGCCTGTCTCGAACAGGCAGACCAGCCGCTGACGCTTGCCGTGGACACGGTCGAGATGGAAACAGCGCGCCCCCAGCGAGTCCAGACGACGCTGGACCGCGGCCAGGTCGGCACTGGCGGTGCTCGCCGGCGACGGCATGCTGAGACCGAGCGCTTCGGGAGAAGGCAACTGGATGCGCGACGCTGTCGGTGCGGGCTGCTCGTCGCCAGATTGGGCACGAATGCGCGGCGGCGGCAGCGCGGGCCGCGTTGCCTGCGAAGGAGGAGCGGCCTGCGGGCGCGATTGCGGCACCGCCTGAGCGATCGGCTGCCGCGGCGCAGCTTGCGGCGGCGGCTGATAACGCGGTTGCGGCGGTTGATAGGTCGGCGCGGGCGCGTACTGCGGCGCCGGATAGGGCGCATAGCTTTGCGGCATCATTTGCGGAGCAAAGATCGGCGCACCGCCGATCATCGGGGCACAGCCCGCCGGGCCTCAGCCCGCGCCCGAGCGCGGCGTGTGGGTCAAGATCCACGCCAGCGCAGCCGTCACGCCCGCACAGATTAGCATCGCTTCCTTGCGCATCATCTCTCTTCCGATCAGAGCTCGGGGTGGCCTCGACTTCCTGTCGTGGCTTTGCCTCCTTGGGCGAGCGGGCGTATAGCACCCCTCGCCGGCACAAAAAAGTGCGATCCTGGCGAACTGCACAATTTACAAGCGAGTGGTTACAATTACAAACTCGCGTCCGGAACTCGCAGTGATCCCGAATACCTTTGGGGTAAATTGCCTGATGGCTGATCTTGCTTACTGCCCCTGGAGGAGGATGTGATGGTGCTATCGACAAGAGGTCGCGTGGTGGTACTCGTCTTCTTGATGGCCACGCGGGCCGCCGTCGCCGCCGCTGAACCGAAGCAGCCCGCCGCGCAGCTCTACCCCGGCTTCAAGGGCTACACCCGCAACGTGACCACGAAGTCGCCCGAAGCACAGCAGTGGTTCAATCAGGGCATCCAGCTCCTCTACGGCTACAACCACGACGAGGCCATTCGCTCCTTCGAGAAAGCAGCCGAACTCGATCCCGCCTGCGCCATGGCCTGGTGGGGCTCGGCGTATGCGCGTGGGCTGCACATCAACAACCCCGAGATGAGCGAGGAGCAGAGCAAGCTGGCCCACGCAGCGGCTGCGAAAGCCATCGCCGCCCTCGATGATGAATCACCTGTCGAACAGGCGCTCGTTCGCGCCGTGCGCGAACGCTATACGTGGCCCGCGCCCAAGGATCGGTCCAAGCTCGATCAGAAATATGCCGAGGCGATGGAGGCCGCCTGGCACAAGTTCCCCGACGACGCCGACGTGGGCGCCCTCTACGCCGAAGCGCTGATGAACTTGCAGCCCTGGGACCTGTGGACGCACGCAGGCGCCCCCAAGGGCCGCACGCTCGAGATCGCGGCCGTGCTGGAACGGACGCTGGCCAAGCATCCCAAACATCCGGGCGCCAATCACTTCTACATCCACGCCATCGAAGCGTCGCCGTGGCCCGAACGCGGCGTGGCCGCCGCCGAACGCTTGCAAGACCTGGTGCCCGGCTCCGGTCATCTTGTGCACATGCCTTCGCACATCTTCATCCGCGTGGGCCGCTATGACGATGCCGCCCGGGCCAACCAGCGGGCCATCAAGGCCGACGAGACCTATTTCGCCAGGGCCCCGAAGCCCAATTTCTACAACCTCTACTTCCTCCACAACGTCCACTTCCTGGCCTATGCGGCCATGATGG
>JBFWSD010001018.1:0-3415 GCA_050248575.1 Gemmataceae bacterium | reverse complement strand
AGAATGGCCCGGACGATCGTTACCCGTTGCGTGAGGTCGCTGCCGATGGAATTCGAAGTGCGGTGTTCGTGCGGCCGAAAATCTGTCCGTCACCGAGGGGCTGGCCGGTTCGCAGCAGCCATGCAGCTGCGGCCGGCAGGTCGCTGTCCCTTCGCTCAAGGAGCTGCGCCGGCAGGCCGGCGTCCCCCACGAACTCAGCCCCGATCTGGTGATTCAGGCAGCCCTCTACTCGGGGCAGCTTCCGTGCGGGACCGAATGTGCCGGCTGCGGCAAGAATGGGGAAAGCATTGCCGTTGTCATCCTCGAATGCGAACGCATCTGGTTCAAAGACATTAGCGCACCCGGCTGGGTGAAGGTGATCCTCACCGTGCCTGCCTTCTTTTTTGGAGGCTTGTTGGCGCTCTGGCACCGTGACGAGGTCGCACATGGCCAGCACAGGATTTACCACTTGCCGCTCAGCATCTGTGCTGGCTGCCTGCCGCTTCTGTCGGCAAAGAAAACGATATTCGCCTGCCTGCGTGCGGTTCCTGACTATGCCCGTCTGCTCGACAAGTATCCCGCTGCGCGCGTCTTGCAAGTCAAGAAGCTCGCGCCCGATTAAAGGTTTGAGATGGACACCCAGACGTTGACAGCACGTGTCGTCTGCCCGATCGATCAGCCCGCGCTCGCGGGCGGGCAGGTGACGATTGCCGGTGAACGCATCGTGGCCGTCGAGCCCGCGGGTTCGCGGCGGGCCGACCTCGACCTGGGCAACGTCGCTCTCTTGCCCGGCTTCGTCAATGCCCACACTCATCTCGACCTGAGCGGGCTGCGGGGCCGCTGCCCGCCCTCGAATGACTTCACCACTTGGCTCAAACAGGTCATTGCCCACCGCCGCCAGCAAGCCGCCGACGAGATGGAAGCCGACATCCGTACGGGCTTGCGCGCGTGCCTGGCCGCGGGCACGACGCTCGTGGGCGACATCTCGGCCACCGGTGCCAGCGCCGCGATCCTGCGCGAAGCACCGATCACTTCCGTGGTCTTCCACGAACTGCTCGGGCTCACTCCCGAGCGGGCCGCCTCCGCGACCGAGACGGCACGCTCCTTCCTCGAGCATTTCGGCGCCGCGGAGCGGTGTCGGCCCGGCCTGAGTCCACACGCCCCTTACAGTGTTCATGCCGACCTGTTCCGGTCGGCGGCCGAACTGGCCCGCCGCTTCGCAGTCCCGCTCGCCGTACATCTCGCCGAAAGCCAGGAGGAACTGCAACTCCTGCGCGAACATGCCGGGCCATTCGTCTCTTTCCTGCAGAAGCTTGGCGTCTGGCATCCCGACGGGCTGGTGCGTTCGCCCGCCGAGGTCATCGCTCGCTGCGCTGCCGCACCGCAGCGGCTCTTCGTGCATGGCAACTATCTCGATCCCGCCAACTCCTTCGAGCCGGGCAGCACCATTGTGTATTGTCCGCGCACCCATGCTGCCTTCGGTCATGACCCGCACCCGTTTCGCGAACTGATTGCACGGAACGTGACGGTTGCGCTGGGGACGGATAGCCTGGCGTCGAATCCGGACCTGGACGTGCTGGCCGAAGCTCGCTTTCTGCACGCTCGACATGGTGACCTGGAAGGCGCTTCTTTGCTGCGAATGTTGACGCTGAACGGGGCAACGGCCCTCGGGATGGAAAGTGAAACCGGCTCGCTGACGCCAGGAAAGTATGCGGACATGGTTGTGTTGCCCGTGGCAGAAGAGGAGTTGCCCGATCCTTATGCACTGTTGCTCGAATCGAGTCAGCCGGTGGCCCGTGTGATGTGGCATGGTGCCTGGATTTGAACAAAAGATGCCGTCTGATTCCGCGATCGGCGCCTGCAGTCGCCGGCTTGGCCCAATCACGGCGCAGATTTTGCTCCCCATCTTGAAACACCGGACCCAACTCGTATCAAACTATCGAGAACCGCCGATGGTCCGGCGCCTGACTCGTAAAGAAGGATGCACATGCCGCTCGGATACCTTTGCCTGGTCCTGCACGCGCACCTCCCGTTCGTCCGTCATCCCGAGTACGAAGATTTCCTCGAGGAGGACTGGTTCTACGAGGCCATCACCGAGACTTACATTCCGCTGCTGGACGTCTTCGACAGCCTGGAACGAGATGGCTGCGACTGGCGCATGACCATGTCGGTGACGCCGACGCTGGCGGCCATGCTCGCCGATCCCTTGCTGCAGTATCGTTATGTGCGGCACATCGACAACCTGATCGCGCTGGCGGGCAAGGAGATCGAACGCACGCGCTGGCAGCCCGAGTTTCATCACCTGGCCCACATGTATCACCAGCGCTTCCTGCGCTGCCGCGAGGTGTTCGTCAATCAGTACGGGCACAACCTGCTGCATGGCTTCCGCCGCTTCTTCGAGCTGGGCAAGCTCGAACTGATCACCTGCGGGGCGACGCACGGGTTCTTGCCGCTCATGCAAGTCAATCGCAATGCAGTGCGGGCCCAGGTCGAGATCGGCTGCCGCGAGTTCGAGCGGCATTTCGGCCGCCGCCCGCAAGGCATCTGGCTCGCCGAGTGCGGCTACTACGAAGGCGTCGACGAAGTGCTGCGCGATTCGGGCATTCGCTACTTCTTCACCGACACGCACGGTGTGATGTTCGCCGAACCGAGGCCGCGCTACGGCGTGTACGCGCCGATCCTGGCCCCCAACAGCAACGTGGCCGCGCTGGCCCGCGATACCGAATCTTCCAAACAAGTGTGGTCGGCCGTCGAGGGCTACCCCGGCGACTACAACTACCGCGACTTCTATCGCGACGTCGGCTTCGATCTCGATTACGAATATTTGAAGCCCCACCTGCACGGCTCGGGCATCCGCACCTTCCTGGGCATGAAGTATTACAAGATCACCGGGCGGACCGACAACAAGCAGCCCTACAATCCGGAAGTGGCCCGCGATACGGCCGCCAGCCACGCGGGCAACTTCATGTTCAATCGCGAGAAGCAGGTGGAATGGCTGTCCGGGGCGATGGACCGGCCCTCGCTGATCGTGGCACCTTACGACGCCGAGCTCTTTGGCCACTGGTGGTTCGAGGGCCCCGACTGGATCAACTTCCTGCTTCGCAAGATGCACTTCGACCAGCAGACCGTGAAGACGATCACGATCCCCGAATACCTGGATCAGCACAAGCGCATCCAGGTGAGTCAGCCCAGCATGTCGAGCTGGGGCTACAAGGGCTATTGCGAAGTGTGGCTGGAAGGCTCGAACGACTGGATTTATCGCCACCTCCACGAAGACGCCGATCGCATGGTGGAACTGGCCCAGAGCTTCCAGACGCCGTCGGCTTTGGAGCGGCGTGCCCTCAACCAGGCGGCGCGCGAGCTGTTGCTGGCCCAGTCCAGCGACTGGGCCTTCATCATGAAGACCGGCACCATGGTGGAATACGCTTGCGAACGC
>JBFWSD010001017.1:0-3416 GCA_050248575.1 Gemmataceae bacterium | reverse complement strand
GGACCGGACGAGCAGATCGATCAGGTTCAGGTCGACCAGGAAGTTCTGGCCCAGCTTGTTCTTGGGCCGGATGCCCCGCTCTTCGAAGAGCTGTTTCAGATAGGACTTGGTCTGTCGAGGCTGTTCTACGTTCATGATATATCTACGCTGCGGCCCGGGCCGCGTTCAGAGACAGGAGCAAGAAGGCCGGCTTCTCTGGTCATGCCGGAGCCGGTCGTGTCAGTTCCAGCGGGCTGCTTCCTCGCCGTCGAGTCGCAGCGTGAGGCACTTGGCGCTGCCCCCCGCCTTGATGAACTCGTCGAGCGGCGTGGGGCGCGTCTGGTAGCCCCACTCTTGCAGGCTGCGTTCGAGGCGTTCGCAGCCTGTATTCAGCACCACGGTCTTGCCCACGACGACGGCGTTGCAGGCGAAGCGGACGGCCTCGGCCTCTTCTACTTCGATCAACTTCGAGATGTTCGCCTGCAGGACCTTGCGGCCGTACTCGTCGAAGGCGGGCGGAAAATAGATGGCCTGCCCGGGCGCGAGCGGGCAGAAGCATGTATCCAGATGATAGAAGCGTTCATCGACCAGCTCGAGCGGCAGCACCAGCCGATTGAGCTGCTTGGCCAGGTGCTGGTGCCCGTGCACGTCGCTGCGGATGCGGTAGCCCGCGAAGAGGACAGCGCCGCCGAAGAGGGCGTCGCCGGCCCCTTCGAAGTACATCCCCTCGGGCAACCTCTCCACCTGGAAGCCATGTTCCTTGAACCAGGCCTCGAAGTAGGGCTCCTCGCGGGCCCGCACCTCGTGGCGAAAGCTCGACAGAAAAACGCGTTCCTTGAAGACCAGCCCGGCGTTGGCCGTGAAGACCAGGTCGGGCACTCCCTGGTGGGGCGTCATCAGCTCGACGCGCACGCCGAGGCCGACGAGCGTGTCGTGCAGGGTGCGCCATTGCTGGCGGGCCAGTTCGTTGTCGCTGTTGCGCGAGCGGCTCATCCAGGGGTTGATTTCATATTCGATGCCGTAGAAATCGGGCGGGCACATCAAGATACGGGGCTGCGACATATCACTCCTTTGAGATTCCGGCGATTCAAGCTACCCCCAGACGATAACACAAGTTATCTTAACCATACCAGCCCGCCCAGGCCGGCCCACCGGCTGACACGCCCAGGTCACAGCTGGCCGGTCCCGCCAGTACGGAACTTACGGGCAGCAATCATGGCCCCGGCCGCTCCTGACAATGGCCCTCCTCGCAATGCCGACGACAAGGCCTTGCGCGACATCGCCGCGCGCTATCGCTCGATCCTCGACACCGCCAACGAAGGCATTTGGATCCTCGACCGCAACCTGCAGATCAGCTACGTCAATCGCCGCATGGCCGAGATGCTGGGCCACCACGCCCACGAGATGATCGGCCGCACGCCCTACGATTTCATGCACGAGGCCGATCGCCGCGACGCCGAACAGTACCTCGAACGCCGCCGCCGCGGCATCTCCGAGCAGGTCGACTTCCGCTATCAGAAAAAAGACGGCAGCACCCTCTGGGCCATCGTCTGTTCCACCCCCACCTTCGATGACGACGGCCACTTCGACGGCGTGCTCGCCATGCTCACCGACATCACCGAACGCAAGCTGACCGAGCAGAAGCTCTGGGCCAGCAACCAGACCTTGCAGGCAGTGATCAAGGCCTGCCCGCTGGCTATCAACATCATCGATCCGCTGGGCAACGTCATTCTCTGGAATGACGCCTCGGCGCGGATCTTCGGCTGGTCGGAAGCCGAGGTCGTCGGGCGGCCCTTGCCCACGGTGCCCGGGGACAGAATTGACGAATTCCGCGCCATCATCGCCGGCGTGCTGGCAGGCGAAAACTGTGCCGCTCTCGAAGTCCGGCGGCAACACAAGGACGGCGCCCTGCTCGACATCCAGCTCTGGACGACGCCGCTGCACGATGCCGGCGGCAAGATCATGGGCATCCTGGCCATCCTGGCCGACATCACCGAGCAAAACCGGCTGCAGCGCGAGTTCCTGCACGCCCAGAAGATGGAAGCGGTGGGCCGGCTTGCGGGGGGCGTGGCCCACGACTTCAACAACCTGCTCACGGTCATCTCCGGTTACAGCGAGCTCTTGCTGGCGAGTCTGCCCGGCGCCGATCCGCTTCGCGACATCATCGTCGACATGCAAAAAGCCGAAGACCGGGCCATCGGCCTGACCCGGCAACTGCTCACCTTCAGCCGCAAGCAAGTGTTCGAGCCCAAGGTGGTCGATCTGAATGCCATCGTCGCTAACATGGACAAGATGCTGCGGCGGCTGATCGGCGAGGACATTCAGCTGATCACCGAATGGAATCCGGAGATTGGCCGCGTCAAGGTCGACCCGGGCCAGATCGAGCAGATCATCTTGAACCTGGCGGTCAATGCCCGCGACGCCATGCCGCACGGGGGCAAGCTGACCTTGAGCACCGACAACGTGGAACTGGATGCGGAGTTCGCGGCGCGGCACCGGGTGCGGCCCGGGCCGTTCACGCGCCTCGCCATTGCCGACACGGGCTGCGGCATGGATGCCGATACCCTCCTCCACATCTACGAACCCTTCTTCACCACCAAGGAAGCGGGCAAGGGGACCGGGCTGGGCCTGGCCACCATCTATGGCATCGTGCAGCAGACCGGCGGGCTCATCCAGGTCACCAGCCAGCCCGAGGCGGGTACGCAGTTCGAGGTCTACTTTCCGCGCGTGGAAGCACCGGCCAACCAGGAAACGGTGCACGTGACCGCGCCGCCCGCCGTGCGCGGCCGTGAGGTCGTCTTGCTCGTCGAGGATGAAGACGTGCTGCGCGACTTCGTCCGCAAGGCGCTCGAGCGGGCCGGCTTCCAGGTGCTCGAAGCCAGCCACGGCCTCGACGCCCTCCGCCTGGTCGAACAGGACAAGAAGCCCATCGACATATTACTTTCCGACGTGATCCTGCCCCACATGAACGGGCCCGAAGTCTATCAGCGGCTCCAGGTCGAACTGCCCGCGCTGAAAGTGCTGTACATGACCGGCTACATGTCCGATGTGATCGAGCCCCTGGGGATTCGCGACGGCGACAGCCTCGTCTTGCACAAGCCGTTTCTCACCACCGACCTGCTCAAGAAAGTGCGCGAAGTGCTCGACGGCCTCGGCGTTCCGGCCAAGTCGACACACGGCCCGCGATGAACACCAGCAGGACAAAGCATATGACTCCGTTCCGCTCGGCGTCTTGCTGCCTGTCACCGGGCTGCGCTCACGTCGTCTTCATTCAGAGCTTCGTTGCCGTGCGGGTCTTGTTCGAGAGCCAGTACTTCCAGTTCGGGCGGCGAACCGATCTTGCCCTCGATCTTCCGGAAGGCAATGGTCGCCTCGGTCCGGACGCTCTGATCGTCGTCCTCGAGCAGCTTTTCCAGCTCGGGCAGACATTTCTCCAG
>JBFWSD010001016.1:0-3418 GCA_050248575.1 Gemmataceae bacterium | reverse complement strand
CGGCGCAGGTCGCTTACTTCTACGGCAAGCCGGTGGCGAACGCTGACGTGGAAGTTGCCCTCACCACCGAGACGGTCGACGAACGCGGGCTGGGTGGGCGTGTTCATCCGGATGATTTGCCCAGGCCGCGGGAAATGCGCATCACGACGGATGCTTCGGGCCGAGCCCGTTTCCGTTTCGAGCAGCCCGCTGCATTGGGCCGCCATGGTGGCCCGGGAGACGCACGCATCGTCGTGGCGGCTACCGTCGTCGACAAGGGAGGCCATAAGCAAACGCGTCGAGCCTCGCGAGTCGTCACCGAACGAGTCCTCCGCGTGCAGGCCGTGGCCGAAGGGGGCCAGCTCGTCAAAGGCATTGCCAACAAGGTCTATCTGTTCGCCACCTATCCCGACGGCACGCCGGTCGCCGACGCGCAGCTCGAGGTGCGCGGCGCGGGCACGCTCATCGAAGACGGCCTGCGGACGGACAAGCTCGGCTTCGCCACCTGTGAAGTGAGGCCGCAGGCGAACCACTTCCCGCTCGAGATCCGAATTCGTGACACGCTGGGGCGCACTGCCCGCGCGGGCATCGGCCTCGCTTGCGGCGAAATGGGCCACGACTTCCTGCTGCGCCCCGACAAGGCGGTGTATACTGCCGGCGACGCGATGCTCCTCAAGGCCTTCGGCGGCGGCCCGGGCTCCATCTACATTGACATCCTGCGCGGCGGGCAGACCGTCCTCACCGACACCATCGACATGAAGGACGGCAAGGGCGAGTATCACTTCGACATTCCGGCCGACCTCTCGGGCACGCTCGAACTATGTGCCTATCGCTTCGGGGCCGACGGGCTGCCCGTGCGGCGCTCCCGGATTTTCTATGTGAAGCAGGCCAAACAGCTGGCCATCAAGACCGTGCTCGATCGCCCCGAGTATCGCCCGGGCGACCTGGCCCGGCTGCGTTTCACGCTGACCGATGGCGCTGGCAACCCTGCCCCCGGCGCCCTCAGCCTGGCCGCCGTCGATGAGGCTGTTTTTTCCGTCTTGCCGCAGGCGCCCGGCATGGAACGGACCTTTTTCCTGCTCGAGCGTGAGCTGCTCGAGCCCATCTACACGATCTATCCATGGGACCCGGCCGGGCGGCCCGAGTTGCCCGTTGCCGAATGGGACCGCTTCGAACAAGGGCTGTTTGCCCGCACGGCCCAGGTGTCGGTCGATTCGAATTTCCGCGTTGTCAACGATCAGGCTCGGGGCAGGCGCGGCATGCCAGTCGCGGCCGAGCCCGATGTGATGATCGGCATGCGCGAGGCCGAAGAAGGGGTGGAATGGCCCGCCCCGCCGCAGCAGGCAAGCCGCAATCAGCATTCGTTGACCGCTTCGTCGTATTTCGGCAAGGTGCGCGACGCCGCGGATACGCGCGAGCTGGCCCACAAGTGGATCGTCGGCGGCTGGGTGGCCCTCATTGGCACCTCGCTGCTTACGGGCTACGTGTGGTTGTGGATCCTGGTGCGGCCCTTCTGGATGATCGCTGGCCATATTTTGCTCGTGATTCCGGCCCTGGCGATGTTCTCGGTCATCGGCAGCTCGGCCCGTTCGACGTTCAACACGGTCGGTTTCAAGCTGGGAGCGGATCTGGGTGAGGCCGCCCCTGCCATGGCGCAACGGACGCCGATGGAAGGCGGACGCGGCCCCGCTGCTCCTGCCCGCGTTCGCCAGGAATTCCCCGAGACTTTGCTGTGGCTGCCCGAGCTCATCACCGACGATCAGGGCCACGCCACGCTCGAGCTCCCGCTGGCCGATTCCATCACCACCTGGCGGCTCAGCACCAGCGGCGTGGATGCGAGCGGGCGGCTGGGCAGCGAGAATACTCCCATCAAGGTATTCCAGCCCTTCTTTGTCGACATCGATCTGCCCGTCACGCTCACCCGCAACGACGAGGTGGCCATCCCGGTGACTGTCTACAACTATCTGAAGAAGCCCCAGAGCGTACTGGTCGAGCTCGAGCAGGCCGACTGGTTCAAGCTGGAGGGGGAAGCCAAGCAGAAGATCGATCTTGGCCCCAATGAAGTCCGCTCGGTTTCCTATCGCCTGCGGGCCCTGCACGTGGGCAGCCAGCCCGTGCAGGTCACGGCCCGCACCACCGAGCTGGCCGATGCCGTGAAGCGGCAAATCGAAGTTGTCCCAGACGGCGAGAAGATCGAGATCGTCGTCAACGACCGCCTCACCGGCAACGCCGAGCACCGTTTCCACATCCCCGAGAATGCGGTGCCCGGTTCGTACAAGATTCTGGTCAAGGTCTATCCCGGTGTGTTCAGCCAGGTGGTGGAAGGGCTCGACGGCATGCTGCGAATGCCGACCGGCTGTTTCGAGCAAACGTCCTCGAGCGCCTACCCCAATCTGCTGATCATTGATTACCTGAAGAAGACGCGAACGACATCGCCCGCGCTGATGGCCCGGGCCGAGCAGTACCTCCAGGTGGGTTATCAGCGCCTGCTCACGTTCGAGCGGCCGGGCGGCGGCTTCGACTGGTGGGGCCGCGACCCCGCCGTCGTCTGGCTCAGCGCCTATGGCCTGCAAGAGTTCAACGATATGTCGAAGGTCATGACCATCGACAAGGGCATCATCGGCCGCACCCAGGACTACTTGATGAACCAGCAGAACAGCGACGGTTCCTGGGACAAGATCGGCGCCACGCACGGCGTGACCATCGAACGCATGGGCAACCCGCGGCTGTTGCTCACCAGCTACATCGTCTGGTCGCTGCTCGACAGCGGCATGCCGGCCAGCAATGCGAACTTGAAGAAGGCGATCGACTATGTCCTCGATCATCTCGACGACGCGGGCACGAACCCGTACGTGATGGCCCTGGTGGGCAACGCCCTGGCGGCCTGGGATCCTCGAGATGAGCGCACGCTGGCCGTCTTGAAGACACTCGACGGACTGGCCCGCGCCGTGCCCGATTGCGACGCGGTCCATTTCCCGAGCGACGGCACCACGCTCACCTACGCCCGGGCCGGCGGGGCCGATGTCGAGACCACCGCGCTGGCCGCCCTCGCCATGTTGAAGGCGGGCGTGCATCCCGCCACGGTCAACCGCGCTGTCAACTATATCATCAAGGCGAAGCGGCCCGGCGGCGATTGGGGCAGCACCCAGGCCACGATCCTTTCGCTCAAGGTCCTGATCGCTGCCATGGGCACCGCCAAGCAAGAAGGGAACATCAACCTCGCGGTGGCCCTCAACGACGGCAAGCCCGTGCACAAGCTCGTCACTCCCAAGAATGCCGACGTCATGCAGCTCATCGACCTGCAGGCAGATACCCGCACGGGCAACAACGACCTGTCGATCCAGGTCGAGGGCAAGTCCAACCTGATGTACCAGGTGATTGCACGGCACTATCGGCCCTGGTCGGTCGAGCAGCCCAGGCAGGGCAAGGTCCTCGATCT
>JBFWSD010001015.1:0-3428 GCA_050248575.1 Gemmataceae bacterium | reverse complement strand
AGCTCGCCGACTGGGCCCTGGCCGCGCGGCTCTCCTTCGTCCTCTGGGCCTCGCTGCCCGACGAAGAACTGATCGAGCTGGCCAGCAAGAACCAGCTCCACCAGGAGCACAAACTGCGCAAGCAGGTGCGCCGCATGCTCGAGGATCCGCGCGCGCAGCGTTTTCTGGAAGACTTCCTGGCCCAGTGGCTGTCGCTCGACGAGATCAGCAGCACCACGCCCGACAAGCAACTCTACCCCGAGTTCATTCCTTACATGCAAGACTGCATGGTGGGAGAGACGCATGCCTTCTTCCGCCATCTGCTCACCCACAACCTGGGGATCCGCCACCTGGCCGATTCGGAATTCGCCCTGCTCAATGCCGAGCTGGGCGAGCTGTACGGCATCAAGGAAGCGCCGGCGGGCCACCAGTTCTGGCCCGTGGCGTTGCCCGCCGGCTCGCACCGGGGCGGGCTGCTCACGCAGGCGTCCATCCTGAAGGTGACGGCCAACGGCACGCTGACCTCGCCGGTGAAGCGCGGCGCCTGGATCATGGATCGATTGCTGGGCAAGCCCCCCGAACCGCCGCCGCCGAACGTGGCCGAAGTCGATCCCGACCTGCGCGGCGCCACCACCATCCGTCAGCAGCTCGACCTGCATCGCAACAACGCGACCTGTGCGAGCTGCCATCAGCACTTCGATCCGCCCGGGTTTGCGCTGGAAAGCTACGATGTGATTGGCCGCTGGCGCGACCGCTACCGCAGCAAGGAACAGGGCGACCCGGTCAAGCTGCGCGTGGGGGAAGGGCACTACGGCGTGTCGTTCAAGCTCGGGCTGCCCGTCGATTCCAGCGGGCAATTCGCCGACGGCGTTCCGTTCAAGGACGTCGAAGACTTCAAGAAGCTGCTGCTGCGCGACGAGCGGCAGCTGGCCCGCAACTATCTCGAGAGGCTGATCGTCTACTCCACGGGCCGTGAAGTGCGCTTCGCCGACCGGCCCGCCGTGGCGGCCATCCTGGACAAGTGCGGCAAGGTCAGCCCGACCGTCGAGAGTAACTTCGGCGCCTACCAGCTGCGCAGCCTCATCGAGGAACTGGTGGCCTCGGAGCTGTTCTTGACCAAGTGAAGTGACTCATCCAGAAGAAGACGGCGTGTCCGCAGCGACACGCCGTCTTTGCTTTTGAATCTTGGCCCTGCGAGAGGTCACACCTGCGCCAGGGCCGCCTCGTTGGGGTCGCGCGGGATGATCTCGGCCAGGCGGCGGACGATCTCGTCGGGGCGGATGCCCTCGGCCTCGGCATTGAAGTTGGTGATGATGCGGTGCCGCAACACGGGCGTGGCCACGGCGCGAATGTCTTCACACGACACATAATAACGGCCGTGCAATACCGCCCGGGCCTTGGCGCCCAGGACCAGGTACTGCGAGGCACGCGGGCCGGCCCCCCAGGTCACGTAATCGCGAATGAAGTCGGGCACCTCTCCCTTCTCCTTGCGCGTGAGCCGGGTGAACTTCATCGCGTAGCGAATCACATACGGGGCCACCGGCACCTTGCGGACGATGTCCTGCATTTCCAGGATGTCCGTGGCCGACAGCACGCGTTCCAGCTGCGGCGTGTGCACCGCGGTGGTCATCTCCACGATCTTGTACTCTTCTTCTTCCTCGGGGTAGTCGACGAGCACGTTGAACATGAAGCGGTCTTGCTGCGCCTCGGGCAGCGGGTAGGTTCCTTCCTGCTCGATTGGGTTCTGCGTGGCCAGCACGAAGAAGGGCTCGGGCAGACGATGCCGCGTGCCGCCCGCGGTCACCTGGTGTTCTTGCATCGCCTCGAGCAACGCGGCCTGCGTCTTGGGCGGCGTGCGGTTGATCTCGTCGGCGAGGATCACGTTGGAGAAAAGCGGCCCGTGCAGGAACTTGAAGGCACGCGTGCCGGTGGTCTTGTCTTCCTGGATGACCTCGGTGCCGGTGATGTCGGAGGGCATCAGGTCGGGCGTGAACTGGATGCGGCTGAAGCTGAGGTTGAGGCAGTCGGCCAGGGTGCGGATCATCAAGGTCTTGGCCAGCCCGGGCACGCCGACCAGCAGACAGTGGCCCCGCGCGAAGATGGCGATGAGCAGTTCTTCGAGCACGCGTTGCTGGCCCACGATGGCCTTGTTCATCTCGCGAATGATGCGGCGGTAGCCCTCGTTGAGGCGCTCGATGGCGGACAGGTCCCCTTCGATTTTCGGCCAGCGGTCGCCCGAAGCACCGCTGAGTTCCGGCTCGACGATCTCGTCGGGCTCATCGGCGACGACCGGATGGCTGGCC
Source organism: Gemmataceae bacterium (assembly GCA_050248575.1). Classification (GTDB taxonomy): domain Bacteria; phylum Planctomycetota; class Planctomycetia; order Gemmatales; family Gemmataceae; genus JBFWSD01. The sequence goes on along the minus strand of JBFWSD010001015.1, from coordinate 1,146 downwards.
GAACCGGGCGATTCCTCGGCGGCCAGCCAGTTGCCGCAGCCACACAGGCGGCGGCCTCCTTCAGGGACCTGGACGACCAGACCGCACTGGGTGCATTTGACGCTTGGCATGTATCTTTCTCGCTTGGGTGAACGAGGTCAGCGCTTGTCAGTGTATCGTTTTTGTAGCAGCCCCTTGGAGGCGGTGTTGGACATGACCTCGGTGCGCTGGGGCAGGACGAGCGGGTGCAAGGTCAGGATGAGCTTGCCCTTCTCGGCGGCCAGCTCGAGCTCGGCGAGCTGCCGCTCGCTCACATTGATGGTGACCATGTTGGTGGGTTCGCCCAGGAGGGCCGTGGACCGCTGCACGGAATTCACCCGGACGTCCTCGATCACGAACTTGCGCGTGTATTGCCCGGTGCGGAAGCCCTCGACGACCATGACGTCGACGCGGGTGCCGGGGATGATGGTGCGGCCCGTCACGCTGGTGGCCAGCGCGCGGATGCGATAGGTCTGATCGGTGGCGTAGGGATCCTTGGCGATGCCCAGATCGGGCGGGGCCGCGAGAGTCGCGGTCAGGAGCACGAGAGCTGCAGTCATCGGAGTCTCCTGTTCAGGAATTCAGGGTCGACGCCGCCACCCCCTTCGTTGGGGGGCGGCGGCATGATAATGATCTTGCCATGGCGGCGGGCCAACGCCAGCTTGCGATACTGCTTGGGCGTCACTTCCACTTTCACACGGGTCATGAGGATGCGGCCATCCACGTACGAATCGGCAGACACCACGCGCACGAAGAGAAACATCTCATAGTTGGGCGGCGTGGCGGTGCCGTCATCCATCAGGATGCACACCTGGCCCCCCGCTGCCGCCACGCCGTGCCCATGGGCGTTGAACACGAACGTGGAACGCGAAAACTCGAACTGGTCCACGTCCACGACGCCGGGATGGAAAGGGAGAACGGCGACCAGTAGTGCCGGATACATGCCTGGATTATCCAACACTTTGGCGGACCTGTCTACTGTTCGTCCGGAGGAGGGCGGCTCACCAGATCTGATAGTAGTGCCCGACCTCGCCCAGGCCGAAGGAGGCCAGGTTGGCCAGGGTGATGGCGGCCATTGCTTGCCACATGGCCAACGACCAGCGCTGTTCGCGTGTGCCGAAGGCGGCC
>JBFWSD010001014.1:0-3429 GCA_050248575.1 Gemmataceae bacterium | reverse complement strand
AGGCGGCACAGGAGCTGAAAGAGGAAAAGCCGCAGTCGAGCAGCAAAGAGGCAACAGCCCGGCTGGGGCTGGCGGCCCTCGAGGCCCGCATCGCCGCTGATCGCGCCAAGTACTTCCCCGGTTCCGGTGACTTCAAAAAGCTGGCCGAAGCGGCACTGATTGCCGAACGGCGTCACGCACTGGCTCAGGCTGACCTGGCCAGAGTTGTTGCGCGCGATGCGCTAGCGGCCGCCCGGGAGTCGGGCAAGCCGGACGACAAGAAGACGAAGGACGCCATCGCCAAGGCAGAAAAGGAGCTTGCGCTGGCCGAGAAGAGAGTCCAGTCGGCCGAAGGCAGTCTGGACCAGCCGGGCAACTACACCCCGCTGGGCGCCGAGTTCCCGCGCACGAGCAGCGGGCGGAGGCTGGCCCTGGCACGCTGGATTGCCAGCAAGAAGAACCCGCTCACGGCACGCGTCGCGGTCAATCACATCTGGCTGCGCCACTTTGGAGCGCCCTTGCTGGAAGAGGTGTTTGACCTGGGCTTGCGCTGCCCGCCGTCGCGGCACGCCGAGCTGCTCGACTGGCTGGCCGTCGAGTTCATGGAGAACGGCTGGAGCATGAAGAAGCTGCATCGCCTGCTCGTCACCTCCGCGGCCTATCGCCGCGACTCTTCTGCCGCGAAAGCAGTGGCCGCCAATTTCGAACGGGATCCCGACAATCACTACCTCTGGCGCATGAACACGCGCCGCCTGGAAGCGGAGGCGGTCCGGGACAGTGTTCTGAGTGTCGCCGGCACGCTCGATCTGACCATGGGCGGGCCGGACATCGACGAGAACCAGGGGCAGTCGGTCAAACGCCGCAGCCTCTACTTCCGCCACGCCTATGAAAAGAAGGTCAAGTTCCTGGAGCTATTCGACGGGCCAAGCGAAAACGAATGTTATCGCCGCAGTTCGAGCGTGGCCCCGCAACAGGCACTTGCGTTGACCAACAGTATCCTCTCCGTGGAACAGGCCAGGCTCTTGGCCCGCAAGCTGGAGGAGCAGACCGCCAAGGACAAGGATCCCGAGGCGGCCTTCATCACGCTGGCCTGCCGGCAAGTGCTGTCGCGGCCCCCCACGGCGGATGAGCTCAACCTGTGCAAGGAGTTCTTGACCGGGCAGGCGGCCCGCCTCGGGCAGCGCGACAAGCTGACGCCGTCGCCCGGGGCCGCCGCGGCAAGCGTGCCGCCCGCGGCGGACCCGAAGCTGCGCGCCAAGGAAAATCTCGTACACGTGCTCTTCAATCACAACGACTTCGTCACGGTGCGGTAGACTGATCGTAATGAGCGCAAGCGACAAGACCTTTGAATGGTACGGCGGCTACCCGGTCCAGTCCGAGACCGGCGTGGACCTGACGCTGCTGCGCGCCAATTTGGATCGCACGCAGGAACAGCGTCTCGAGCGTCATGGCCAGGCGTTTCGGTTTGCCCAGGAGCTTCGCAAGAGTGGAGGTTTGATCGTGGCCGAGAGTCGCCCAACCAAGGATCTCAACGCCCGAGGGCTGATCGAACTGCTTACCCGGAACGGTGTGGAGTTTGTGTTGATTGGCGGGCTTGCCATGACCGTCCATGGCTCAGCACACATCACGTACGATTTCGACATCGTCTACAAGCGAAGCGCGGAGAACATCGACGCCCTCGTGAATGCCTTGGTTGCGATCAACGCCTATCTGCGCGGAGTTCCTCCGGGATTGCCCTTCCATATCGATTCTCGCACGATTCAGGCCGGGCTGAATTTCACCTTCGTTACGGACATGGGAGACGTAGATGTTCTCGGTGAGATCTCTGGTGTCGGCAATTGGGAAAAAGTCGTTAGCAGTTCGGAGGTGCGCACACTCTATGACGTGCCCGTCCGCGTCCTTTCGGTGGATGGCCTGATCGCCGCCAAGAAGGCCGCCGGCCGCATCAAGGACCAGCTCCATCTGCTCGAACTGGAAGAACTCAAGAAGATGCGCGATGAAGGCCAGCAGCCTGGCTGATTGCGTTCCGAGGATTCCATCATGCACAACCTGATCCACCGCCGTTCCTTCCTGGCCGACGTGGGCATGGGCTTCACCGGGCTGGCGCTGGGCGCCATGCTGGCCCGCGATGGCATCGTGCGGGCCGAGACGCACGAACCGCCCACGGGCACGCCCCACTTCCGGCCCCGCGCCAAGAGCGTGATCTGGTTCTTCATGATCGGCGGCGTCAGCCACCTCGAATCGTTCGATCCGAAGCCGAACGTCACGAAGTACGCGGGCAAGTCAATCAACGAGACCCCTTTCAAGGACACGCTCACCTCGCCCTACCTTGCCAACGAACGCGTCGTGGCCCCCGACGCCAACGGGCAGATCCGCAACAAGCTCTACCCGCTGCAGATCGGCTTCAAGAAGCACGGCCAGTCGGGCATCGAGGTCAGCGACTGGTTCCCGCACATGTCCCGCCACATCGACGACATCGCCGTGGTCCGTTCGATGTGGACCGAAGATTCTAACCATGGGGCCCAGCTCCAGTTCCATACGGGCCGCCACCGCCTGGATGGCTATTTCCCCACCATCGGCTCGTGGGTGCATTACGGGCTGGGCGCGCTCAACGATAACCTGCCCCAGTTCGTGGTGCTGGGCAAGCCGCTCGCCGATTGCTGCGGCGGCATGGAAGCGCACCGGGCCAACTATCTTGGCCCGAAGCACGACGGCATCCCGCTCAATGTGGATCCGCGCAATCCCATTCCCTTTGCCCTGCCCGAGAAGAACGTCTATCTCGAAGAGCAGAAAGGCCAGTTCGAGCTGCTGGGCAAACTCAACAAGCTGGCGGCCCTCGAATATCCGCACGACGAGGAGATGCGGGCACGCATCAAATCGTACGAGCTGGCCTTCGGCATGCAGATGGCCGTGCCCGAGGTCTTCCGCTTCAGCGACGAATCGAAGGCCACGCTCGACCTGTACGGCAACAGCGAGTTCGGCAAGGCCTGTCTCTCGGCCCGGCGGCTGGTCGAACGCGGCGTGCGCTTCGTGCAGATCTATCACGGTTCGAACGGCGGCGCGGGGGCCTGGGACGCGCATGGCGGGCTGAAGAACAACCACTCGAACAATGCACGGCAAGTCGATCAGCCCATCGGGGCCCTCTTGCAAGACCTGAAGCAGCGCGGCCTGCTGGATGAGACCATCGTGGTGTTCGCGACCGAGTTCGGCCGCACGCCCGGCTCGCAGGGCTCGGATGGCCGCGATCATCATCCCTACGGCTTCTCGGTGTGGCTGGCGGGCGGCGGCATCAAGGGCGGCATCGCGCACGGTAAGACCGACGAGATCGGCTTCCACGCCGTGGAGGACCGCCACTACGTGACCGACATCCACGCCACCGTGCTGCACCAACTCGGTCTCGACCCGCGCAAGCTGGTCATCCCGGGCCGCAAGCGCCTGGAAATGGACTTC
>JBFWSD010001013.1:0-3429 GCA_050248575.1 Gemmataceae bacterium | reverse complement strand
CGGTCATTGAACCGAACAGTGCGGACACGATTATCACCCTGGGCGACCACATCAATCGCGGCCCCAACAGTAAGGGGGTCATTGAGCAACTGCTCGCCCTGAGGGAACGGTCTTGCTTGATTTCCCTGCTTGGCAATCACGAGGAGATGCTGCTGGCAACCCTGGAGGGCAAGGGCGACTTCCGTTACTTCTTGCAATTTGGTGGCGATGAAACACTTGTCTCCTATGGCGTTCGGGACGTTGAAGACATTCCGGCCGAACACCTCCAGTTCATCAAGAGCTGTCGGCTGATCTACGAGACGGCAAGCCACTTCTTCGTCCATGCGTACTACGAACCGAACGCGCCGCTGAACCAACAGCCCTGGAATACGCTCATCTGGGCTTCGCTGCCTGAGCAGCCGCAGCGGCATTGTTCTGGGAAAACTGCCATCGTCGGCCACACGGCTCAGGAATACGGCAGCATCCTCGACCTGGGCTTCCTCAAGTGCATCGACACTTTTTGCCACGGAGGAGGCTGGCTGACGGCCCTCGAGATCAAGAGCGGGCAATGCTGGCAGGCCGACCTTGCAGGGCGGGTCCGCTCGCGTGTCAGCCTGCCCTCCGCAAAAGAGATCGAGGCCCGGCGACGGTAATGACGCAGGCCCCGCTACCTCGTGAAACGTCCCACCTGGGCTGCAGCGCATCACCTCGTGGCCCCAAGGGTGAAACGAAGGTCGGTTGAGTCATCGGCGTAAGATGATAGAATGTCCCGAGTTGTCACGACGAGTCACCAACAACGGGCCTATAGCTCAACGGCAGAGCAGGGGACTCATAATCCCTTGGTTCCTGGTTCGAATCCAGGTGGGCCCAGTCAACTCTCAAGTCTTGCGCGTCCGTTGAACACGGTTAGCGCCCGGATCGAGATGATGCCGCTCTATTCTCGGTGTTGTTGCGTCTCGGTGGTCAGCATCTCGCCGGCGGACTGGCCGAGTTGTTCCAGGAACTCCGGGCCGGGCAAGGCGTAGGGGCGGAACTTCTCGCAGTCGCCTCGCTCCTCGGTGTAGAAGAGGGCACGGTGCAGCCCGAGTTTCGACGCCGCGGGCGTGTCGATCAGACTGCTCGAGTCGGCGGCGCTCATTTGCAAGAGGATGCGCATCTCGAACTCGCGCAGCCCGCTGCGATCGAGCGTGCGCATGACGTTGTTGAGCGTGTCGCACCAGGCGAGCGTGTAGACACTGGCAGTAGGCCCTTCGCGGGTGATCTCGGCCAAGAGTTTCGACGGGCTGGCCGGCGCATCGTCGCGGCCATAGCCGTAGTCGTCGTCCGATCGGCGCAGGTCGCGGAAGCGCTGCAGGCCGTGCAAGACCACGAAGATCGGCTCGGCGGCCACATCGTCCTCGTCGTGGCGGCGCTTGACCTCGGCGGCGATCTCGGCCAGCACGTTGCCCACCTCGCGGGGAGCGCGGACGCGCGCGCCAGCCGGGAAAAGGTGCGCGGGCAACGCCGCCGTCAAGCGATGCAGGTAGCCCGCGTTGCGATCGTCGACCGGGCTGCCATCCAGCACGTAGAGGCGTGCCCGCTCGAACTGCCGCGACAAGCCGATGAGGGCCGTCGCGAGGAGCGACAGCCCGGTCTCGTCTTGCTGCCCGATGATGAGCAGATTGGAACCGGATTGCGGCTTGAAGGTGGCGGCCGTGGCGTCCTTGATGGCGACGGCATCGCCGAGCCAGGCCTGGTAGGACTTGCTGCCCGTGGCGAGTGCGGCGGGCTCGGCCAGCAGGTTCGGATTGCGCGAAACCTCGGCGGGGATGTTGCCCTCGAAGACGATGGGCTCGGGCACCTCGATCTGCCGCTGCCGGGACAGCTCATCGAGCGCGCGCAGATAGACCTCGCGGCGTTCGTCGGGCAGCCAGACCACCTGGAAGAAGTCGTTGCCCTCGACGCGGCCGTTGGCGTCGTTGTAGATGGCCTCGCCCGGGCGGGCGAGCAAGCGGGCCGCGGTGTTGTCGTCGCTCAGGATCAAGCTGGCGTCGGTCTCGCTGCACGGCAGGGCGATGCGGACGGCCATCTGCCCGAGTGTGCTGCGCGCGAGCGAATAGGCCCCGCCCAGCGTTTGCGAGCCGAGCAAGACGTGGATGCCGAAGGCGCGACCTTGCCGCACCAGGCGATCGAGCAGGAGCGCTGCCTCCTGCGAGATCTTGTCGTCTTCCACGAAGAACTCCTGGAACTCGTCGACGACCAGCAGCAAGCGGGCCAGATGCTCCCCCTGCGGGCCGCACTCGCCGCGATAGCCGTTCAGGTCCTGCACGCCGAGCGTGCGGAACATCTCGCCGCGGCGTTTCAGTTCGACATCGAGGCGCTGGAGCACGCTCAGGCCGAACTCGCGTTCGCTTTCGATGGCCACCACGCGGGCATGGGGCAAGCGGTGCGTGGCATAGGTCTTGAACTCGACGCCTTTCTTGAAGTCGACCAGGTAAAGCTCGACCTCGCGCGGGCTGTAGTGCAGCGCAGCGCTGGTGACCAGCGCGTGCAGCAAGGTCGACTTGCCCGAGCCGGTCTTGCCCGCGACGAGGACGTGTTGCGAGGTGCCCTTGCCAAGGTCGAGGTACTGCAATTTATTGGCCCCGGCGCGGCCGAGAGGGACGCGCAGGCCGGCGCGGCTATCCTGCGTCCACCATTGTTCACGGGGCGGCACGACGATCTCGAAGGGGACCTCGACCTTGCTGGCCTCGCGGGCCCGCGTGCCGATCGACGCCAGCAGGTTGCCGAACGTCTCGGTATCGGGAGGTGCTTCGGGGGTGAAGGCAAACTGCCCGAGCTGCTTGTCGCGCAGCACGAGCGTGTCGTCTTTACCGTCGAGGACCACGCTGACGCGTTCGAAGTCTTTGAGATGGAATTCGTGGGGCAGCGGGCGATTGCGGTCGAGCGTGCCGAGGGTGAAGACGCCGCAGCTTGGCCCGCTCGAGGCGATGCTGAGCAGCCGCCGCGCCGCCGTCTCGCTGAAGTTGGCCGGGAAGTCGGCCACGACGAGAATGCGATAGGGCTCGGCGACTTCGCCCGCCTTGGCGTTGTATTCGGCGATGGTCGGGAACTCGTGCCTGAGGTATTTCTGGATCACCGTTTCCATGTGATCGGTGAGATCGGCGAGGCGCTGCTCGATGTGGTTGGGCTCGGTCCAGATGCGGCTGGTGACGAGGGCGGGATCGAAATCGGCCAGCCGCATGAAGGGAGCGAAGCTCTCGCCGCGGCCCACGGGGTCGATCAGGATGAAGCGGACCTTGCCCGGCGGGAAGGCGCTGAGATAGCGGAGCATGGCGGCCTGCAAGAGGGCAATGGCCCGCTCGCGCGCCGAGCCGTCGGTCTCGATCAGCAGCGAGCCGATCTTTGGATAGGGCAACATCGTCGGCAACGTGAGCGCCGCGGGAGCCAGGCTGCGCAGTCGTTCATCCT
>JBFWSD010001012.1:0-3432 GCA_050248575.1 Gemmataceae bacterium | reverse complement strand
CCCGGGCTGCCCACCAGGTTCGGTGTGGGATCGGTGAACTCGATGGTCCACTTGTCGGGTTCGGGCTGCCCCTTTTCCCAGACCTTGCCCTGCACCAGGGCCTTGTCTTTTTGCGGCGTAACCTTGAGCTTCAGCGTGTACCACTTGTCGGGCTGCCACTTCCAGTCGATCGTCTCATCGACCCGGCGCTGCGCATCCCACGATACCAGGCGAAGCTTTTGCTGGTTGCCGTTCAAGAAAAACGTGTAGCGGCAGTTGTTGACGCCCATGTCGGGCAAGTCTTCGCGAACCTTCTTGCCCATCACGTCGGCCTGCACGGTGTAATCGCCGTAGGTGGGCCGGCTGATCTGAGCATTCGAGCGGGCCACCAGCGGGCTGGCGATTACCGCGGTTTTCTTAAGCACCTGCGTGCCGTCGTCCAGCTTGGTGATGGCGTACTTGCCCTGCGTGTTGACCCAGCCGCCCGGGAAAGCATTGACCGGGACCTTGCTGAAGTCGGCCTTGATGGGCAGGGTGGGGGCGACGCGCACGCGGGCGTAGGCGGTCAGCCCTTCCGCTTCTCCCTTCACGCGGCCGAACTGGCCGGGGGGCATCTTGTCGACGGTGAGCTTGTTGCCCTCCATCTTGCCCTTGAGAGGGGGCGGATTGGCCTTGATGCCCGGGGGCAGCCCCATCGGTTCGAGCGAATATTTCGCCTCCACTTCTTTGAGGAAGTGGCCCTTGTCGTCGAAGACGCGGGCCTTGAAGGTGGCCGATTCGCCCGGATCGAGGACAATGTCGCCCGGCACGATCTGCAGCACCGCCGGCTTGGCGTTGGCGTCGGCCTTCGATTCCTCGGGTTCCTTCGGCAGCGGATCCGCCTTGGCGACTTCCTTCTTGCCCAGGCAGTACATTTCTTCGCTGGTGTTGAAATAGATGCGGCCGTTGGCGACTGCCGGCGAGCCATTGATCTCGATGGCGGCCAGTGGATCCTTGCTGCGGAAAAACTGCTGATGGAGTCGCTTGCAGCCATCGTCTTCGGGCTTGAGGATGTGGAAGCGGGCATTGACCTCGGCGACGTAGATCTTGCCGTCAGCCAGCACGGGCGAGCCCTTGCAGTTGCGGCCGTACGTGAACGGCTTCTTCCATAGTTCCTTGCCCGTCTTGGCGTCGAAGCAGTACATCTTGGCTGTCTCGTCGCAGATGTAAACGCGGCCGTCGTGGACCACCGGCGAGGCGAACTTGGCGATGATGCCGTCCTTCTTCCAGACCATCTTGGGCTTGCCGTCTTCGATCTGGCTGGCGTCGAGGCAGATGATGCGGCCCTGCTCGTTGGTGTCGGGGCTCTCTTCGCCGTGGCTCATGTAGACGAGGCTGCCGTCGACGACGGGGGAGACGTTGACGGCCCCCATGCCGAACTGATAGCTCCACACCGGTTCGCCGTTGCGGGTGCGAAAGGCGTTGATGTCGCCAGCGGCGCCGCCGGTGATGAAGACCTTCTCGCCGTTGATGATCGCCACCGCGGGGGTGGAGTTGTACGTGTTGCGGGGCCGCACCTTGGTGGCCGTCCACCATTTCACTTCACCGGTTTTCTTGTCGAAGGCGACGAAGCGATTGCCGCCCATGCCCTGCGAGCCCCAGCTAGCATTGAGCATGCCGATAATGACCAGGTCGTCCGCGATGAACGGGCTGGTGACGCGGCCGCCGTAGCCGGAAATGCGGCCATATTCTTCGGTCAGCGAACGTTGCCAGAGGATCTTGCCGTCGCGATCGAAGCAGAAGAAGAGCCCCTGGGTGCCGTGGGCGTAGACGTTGCCCGTTTCGGGATCGCCCGCCAGGTTGGTCCAGCCCAGCCGGACGCTGACGATATCGGTGTAGAAGACGTTGAACTTGTGTTCCCAGATAAGCTTGCCGGTGTTGGCGTCAAGACACATGACGCGCTCTTGCTCGTTCACGCCCTGGCCGACGCTATTGATGATGTAGACCCGGTCGCCCATGACGATCGGCGTGGAGCGGCCGCCGTAGGGCGCTTTCCAGATCAGGTTCTCGCCGGTGAGAGACCACTTCTCGGGCAGGTCTTTCTCACGCGAGACCCCGTTCTGTTCCGGCCCGCGCCAGTGGGCCCAGTCATGGGCCTCGGCCACGGTGCTCATGAACATGAAACAGGACAGCAAGAGAATGGCGCGTTTCATGATGTTGATCTCGAGATTGAAGTCATTGGCGGGTCGTGCTCACGAGGTAAGATTATAGCGAACCTCGTGGGCAACGAAAGTACCCGGAACGATCTTTGCTTTTCTGGCCAGCAAGCGCGGCCTCGCAGCCAAAGCTTCCACGTCTCCCTCTGGACACATCACTCCTTGCGGACAAAGCGTTGCGATTTCATCTCGAAGCGTGGCAGCGTGCCTGCGTCCAGCAGGCGAATCTCGGCACGAAACATCAACTCGTCGCGGATGGCTTGCTCGACACGACTGCCCAAATCGCCACGCGCAGCTCCTTCGCGCAATTCAAGTTGAATCTCGACCCGGCTCAGGTTGGCGGCTTCTTCGATCTCCACCCTGAACTCGTTGACCTCGGTGAAGCGTCGCAACACGGCCTCCAGGGCGCTCGGATAGACATTGTTGCCCCGCACGTGGATCATGTCGTCGACGCGGCCGAGGATGCCCCCTTCGAGCCTGACCAGGGCACGCCCGCAGGGGCAGGGAAGCGCAGCCAGCTTCACCAGGTCGCCGGTGCGATAACGCAAGAGCGGGCTGCCTGTTCGCCGCAGATTGCTGAGGACAAGTTCCCCCACTTGCCCGACCGGCAAAGTCTGCCCGGAGGCCGGATCGATCACTTCCGCGATGTAATCGCTCTCCAGAAGATGTAGACCGCCCGGGGCCGGTAAACATTCAATGCCAACTGGCCCGACCTCGGTAAGACCATTGTGATCGATGAGCCGGGCCCCCCAGGCACTCTCGATGCGCGTGCGCGTGGTCGAGATGCTGCCCCCGGGCTCGCCGGCCACAATTAACATACGCACGGGAGAGGCCTGGAGACTTGCCCCTTCGGCATTTGCCGCTTCGGCCAGGCGGAGAGCATAGGTCGGCGTACACAGAACCACGGTGGCCCGGTTGTCGAGCAGGAAGCGCAAGCGGGCCGAGCTCGACATGCCGCCGCCCGACAGACAGAGAGCCCCGATTTGCTGGGCCGCCTCGAAAGCGGTCCAGAAGCCCAGGAACGGCCCGAACGAGAAGGGGAAGAACAGCCGATCGCCCGGGCCAACCTCCACCATTCGGAACATGGTGTGCCAGCACTCGAGCAGGTTTTGCCAGCTCGCGGCCGTATCGAGCCAGCGCAAGGGCTGCCCGCTCGACGTGCCCGAGGTCTGATGCAGCCTGGTGCAAGCTTCGACGGGATAGGTCAGGTTCGTGCCGTAGGGGGGCGCGCTCGCCTGGTCGGCAGCCAGTTCCGCCT
>JBFWSD010001011.1:0-3433 GCA_050248575.1 Gemmataceae bacterium | reverse complement strand
TATATCCGCACTTCTCTGTGGACGATTAGAAGGAAGGACCCTGTCTTTCGAGGTGAGCTCATGAGCGCATCGCACGCGACCTTATCGCGCTATCGCCGGGGCGGCAGCACGGCCGTGGCCGCCCTCACGCTGGGCATCCCGCTGGGAGCTGGGCTGCTCTACCTGGTCTTTCACGGGCCGTGGCAGGAGCCGCTCTTACAGCGCTACCTGTCGCATCCCGTCGAGATGGCGGAGCTGATCCTGTTCTGCTGTGCACTCTGCGCTTTCGCCTTCAAGTTCGGGCAGAGCGTGCGCGAGCGGATTGCCCTCCGGCTGGGCATGCTGCCACCCTGGGACGGCACCGTGGTGCCGGTCGACGATGCCGACAAGCTGCTCGACAAGCTCGACACGCTGCCGGCGCGATTGAAGCGGACCTGGCTGGCGGGCCGCTTTGCGGCCATCCTGGATTACTTGCGCAGCCGCGGCTCGGCCGACGAACTCGACGATCAGATGCGCAGTCTGAGCGACAACGACGCCATGGCCCTCGACGGCAGCTATTCGCTCACCCGCTTCATCACCTGGGCCATCCCTATCCTCGGCTTCCTGGGTACGGTCGTCGGCATCACGCAGGCCATCGCCGGCGTGACGCCTGAGAAACTCGAGAAAGACCTGTCAGCGGTCACGGACGGCCTGGCGACCGCCTTCGATACGACGGCCACCGCGCTGGCCCTCACCATGGTCGTGATGTTTGTTGGCTTCATCATCGAACGGATCGAACAGGGTATCCTCGACGCCGTCGACCGCCATGTCGAGCACGAGCTGGGCCATCGTTTCGAACGGCTCGGCACCGACACCAGCGAAGTGGCCGGCATCGTGCGTCACTCATCGCAGGCCCTCCTGAAGGCGGTCGAACAGACCGTGCTCAAGCAAGCCGACATCTGGGCCAAGACCTTCGCCGAGGTGGAGAGCCGCCGCCTCGAGATGGAAAACGCGATGCAGGAACGAATCAAGTCGACCTTCAGCGCCGCCATCGCCACGGCACTCGAACGCACCGCGGAATCGCACGCGCGGCGGCTGGCCGAGGCCGAAGGACTGCAAGCCGCGGCCCGCACCAAGGTGCTCGAAACGATGGCCTCGCTCGAGAAATCGCTGCGTGAATCGATCCAGGAACAGAAGGTCGGGCTGGCCCCCCTGGCCAAGGGGCTGGGAGAACACACGCAGGCCATCGTGCAACTTCAGGAAGGCGCCAGGGCACTGGTCAACCTGCAAGAAGCACTCAATCAGAACATGATGCGACTGGTGGGCACGTTGCAAGGCGTGGAATGGCGCATCTCCGCACCCGAGTTCCGCATCCGGCTCGAGCCGGGCACGACCGAGCCCGCCAGCAAGAACCGCGCGGCCTGAATCGCTAGTGGAAGTGTGGTATGAGGCGTCGACGACGCAACAACTTCCAGGTGTCTACTTTTCCATTCCTCGCGGTCATGCTGGCCGCGATGGGATCGCTCATCTTGTTGCTGTTGATCCTGGATCGCCGCGCCAAGATCGTGGCCCGCAATCGCATTGCCGAAGAGCTTGTCCAGCAACACCAGGACGAGGCGGGCCGCCTTCGTCGCAGGCAAGAATACGAGGAACAACTCCGCGAATTCGAGGAACGCCGCCGCGCCCTGCACGAGTTGCTTGCCGGACAACAACGCCACCTCCACGACAACCTGGCCGACGCCCGCAACCGTGCGGCGCGAGCGACGAACGCCCTCGACAAGGTCAGGGGCCTCTCCAGCGACATTCAAAAACAGATCGACGACGAGTCGGCGCGGCTGGCGGCCCTGCGTGCGGCCATCGACAAGCGAAAGGCCGAACTCGATCGTTCCGCGCAAAGATCTTCCGAAGTTCAACAGCAGCTTGCCCGCCTCGAGGCACAACTCCTCGATCTCGAGAACACCATCGCCCAGCTCAAGCTACTCAAGAAACAGCAAAAGAACCTCTACTCGGTCGTGCCCTACTCGGGCCGCCAGGGGGACACGCGCAAACCGGTGTACCTGGAATGCACCGAAAATTCGGTCATCGTCCACCCCGAGAAGGTGCCTGTATATACCTCGGCGGAGGTGCGTGCGCAGGTGATGCGGCAAGTCCTGATCCGCCAGGAAAAGGGCTACGTGCTGCTGCTGGTCCGCCCCGAGGGCATCTACACGTACTCGCAGGTGATCTCGGCCCTCGAAGGGCTGGACATCGACTTCGGCTATGAGTTCATCGAGAGCGACTGGGTGCTCGACTTTCCGCGCGACGGCGGCGAGGCCACCCCGCAGCCCTGGATGAATTCAGGAACGGGCATCGGCATAGGCAAGGACGGCTTCGATAGCGGCGGCACCGGCAACGGCGTTGGCGTCGGCCGTGGAGGCGGTTCCGCCCGCGATAGCAGCGGCACGGGCACCGGAGGCAGTGGCTTCGGTCCCGATGGCGGCCCCGGCGGACGAGGCACGGGAGTTGCCCGCGGCGGGACCGGCACAGGATTCGGTCCCGATGGTCGTGGCAGCGGCTTCGCTCCCGATGGCAGAGGAACTGACACTGGCCCTGATGGCAGCGGCAGTGGCTCCGGAGTAGCGGGCTCAGGTTTTGGCCCTGCGGGTAGAGGAACTGGCTCGGGCTTCGGTCCTGATGGCAGAGGATCTGGGAGCGGAACTGGCACTGGAATCGGTCCCGACGGGCGCGGCAATGGCAACGGAGTCGCGGGAACCGGCATCGGTCCCGATGCCAGAGGAAGCGGCAACGGATTTGGCCCTGGCGGGAGAGGAACCGGAAATGGCGGCACGGGCCCCGATGGGCGTGGAAACGGGGGCAATGGCTTTGGCCCCGATGGGCGTGGGCCTGCTGGCCCTTACGGCAGCGGAAGCGGCAACGGCGCCGGTCCCGATGGTCGCGGCATGAGTACAGGTACCGGCAACGGTCCCAACGGACAAGGAACCGGAAGGGGCATGGGTCCCGACGGACAAGGAACCGGAAGGGGCATGGGTCCCGAGGGACGCAGCCCCGTTGCGGGCAACGGAACTCGAGGCAACGGCTCTGGCCCTGACCTGAAAGGCCCTGGTTCGGGCACTGGAAACGCAGGCTCCGGCCCAGGTGGAACGGGCACAGGCGCAACGGGCAACGGACCTGGCAGTCGCGCTGGAGGTCCAGACGGGCGCGGCAACGGATCAGGATCGAACAACAGTGGCGGGCCAAACCTGCCCGGAATGGGCGGCACTGCCAGTTCACAGAACACAGGTGGTCAGCCCGGCTCGGGCGGCACGGCCTCGGCTGGTGGCAGCGCTGGCACGGGGACGGCCACGGGGCTGGCGCCGCCGCGAGTGTTGCCACTGGATCGATTTGGACCGCCGGGCAGTCCGGGCTCGGAAGAGATTCCCAACCTGCCCACACCAGGACAGCCCGGCGGGCCACGGCCGCCGCGTAGTGCGTCGAG
>JBFWSD010001010.1:0-3435 GCA_050248575.1 Gemmataceae bacterium | reverse complement strand
TGCGGGCCTCGCGCTTCTGGGTCTGGGAGTGGCGGCCGCGTTCGCCGACCGCGCTCCGCCTCAGCCCAAGCCGTTCGCCCAGCTCGACAACATGCGCATCGTCGTCGTTGAACGCGGCGACGAGATCAAGCTCATCGTCAACAAGCAGCAACTGGCCCAGCTGACCGAGGCCAAGAAGTAGTACACGTTTTCCCCTGACCCCTCACGAGGTGATCCGATGAAGAAGTTGTTCGTCTCGAGCGCGTTGTTGATGTTGCTGGCGGCGCCGCTGGTGCGGGCCGATGTGCCCGCCCCCCGGCCGCAGGGCAAACTGGTGATCATGGTCGACGCCAATACCAAATCGCCCCGACTGGTAGTACCCAAGCAGCTTTTGAACGCCGATCGTCGCCGCGGCGACGCGGGCATGCTGCACACGATGATGGCGGGCCTGGCCCTGGCCCTGGCCTTCACGGGCGGCGGCATCTGGATGGTGCGTCAGCGTCGCGGCGGGCACGGCACGGCCCTGGCGATCGTCGCTTGCCTGGCGCTGCTGTCGCTCGGCACGGCCCTGTGGGCAGACGGCGCCGTGGAACCGCGACCCGCCCCGCTGGCGAGCTTCGACAATACCACCGTGTTCGTGGTCGAGCGCGGCGATGCTATCCAGCTCTACATCAGCCCGGCCGACCTGGCCAAGTTGACTCAGAAAAAGTGACGTTTTCCGGCGCGCCGCCGGGCGAGGAGCAGCAGCTCGGCTTGTAGAAGCCGGGCTGCTTCTTGCCCGCGGACGCTGGTCCCTTTCCCCTCGAGGTGCATGATGAAGCGAATGTTGACGGGTGCTTGTCTGGTGCTGCTGGCCGCTTCCTGGGCGCGGGCCGATGAGGCGCCGCCGCGGCCCATGCCGCCCAAGGGCAAGCTGGTCGTGATGGTCGATGCCAATGCACGTACTCCCAGGTTGGTTGTCCCCAAGCAGATGCTGCAAGCCGACGGCCGCCGCGGCGACGCCGGCATGTTGCACACCGTGATGGCCGGCCTGGCCCTGGCCCTCGCCTTCACCGGCGGCGGCATCTGGATGGTTCGTCAGCGCAAGGGGGGCAACTCCTTCGCGCTCGGCCTCGTCGCTTCGCTGGCGGTGCTTGCTCTTGGCGCTTCCCTGTGGGCTGACTTCGCGGTCAATCCTCCGAAGCAGCATGCGGCCCTCGACAATGTCAGCATCGTTGTGGTCGAACGCGGCGACGCCGTGCAGCTTTACCTCAATCTGCCCGACCTGGCCAAGCTGACTGCGGGCCAGAAGAAGTGAACCGCCCTGGCGAGCCCTGCCGGCCATTGATTGGCCTTCAACCTGACGGGAGTCAAACCGATGTTGAACTCGAAATGGCTTGTTAGCGGGCTAGTCGCTGTTGTCACGGTTGCTCCCGTTGGCGGGCCTCGACAAGCCTTGCCACAGGACAAGCCGGCCTCCTCCAAGGTCGTCGTCGGCAAGACGAAGATCTCGTTCGATCCCAAAACCTGCACTGAGGGGCACGGGCAGTTCTTCTGGAGCTTTGGTTCCGTGGCAGTCGAGATTCTCGGCCACAAGGACGGCCATTGCCTTTTCAGGTACAGCCATGAGATGGAGATGGGCGCAACGATCTATCACGTGCGCGTGCCCGTCGATTCCGGAATGGTGACGATCGAAGAAGGGGCTACTGGTATCAGCACCTCGTTCCCACTCGACAAGGCGAGAATCATGCGGCACGGCGGCGCCAAGGGTTACTGGGAAGTGCGCGTCGGCGACACGGATGCCTTTGTCTGGTTCGGTCCCACCAGGGCTCCGAGCGCGCTGGAACCGCGCAAGGGGGACAGGGTCAAGTTCCGCTGCCGCGTCTACGATGGCCTGGAATTCAAGAAGCGTCTGCCCAACGCCGCCGCCGACCCTTCCGTCGAGTTCGTGGTTGGCGCTGGCTGGCCGTGGCTGGAAACAGCCATGGAGCACATGACGGTTGGAGACACCCGGCAAGTCGAGGTTCCGATCAAGATCGCCGACGACGCGAAGAAATGGCTTCCCGATCCGAACGCGGCGAAATCGATCTGCGTGGAGATACGGCTCGTTTCCCTGGAGCGGGCGAAATGAACCGTCCCCCCGAGCCCGACGTACGCAGCTGAAAGGTGTGAACATGTCGAACGCGGCTGTTCTTGAGCATCCCGGAGTGGCGGTCGAGCCCAGTTCCTCCGCCCGCGTGTTTGCGGGGGCCGTGCTTTGCCTGGCGGCCGCTGCCGCGCTGCTGGCGGGCTGGGCGCCGCTCGGCTTTTCGATCGTCATCGTGTTTCTGTTTGCCGGCCCGCACAACTGGTTCGAGGCTCGCTATTTCCTCACCCGCCTGCCGGGCCGCTGGGGCAAGCTGCGCAACTACTTCGTCTTCGGCCTGGGGGGCGTGGCCGTTCTCACCGCCAGCTTCATTGCCCTGCCCTGGCTGGGATCCACCTGGCAATGGACGACCGACGAATGGACGACGGCGTCCGCCTTCTGGAACACCTCCTTCATCATCTGGGTGATGGTGCTGATCCAGATGCGCAGCAAGCAGAATCCGCGCCGCGACTGGTTCTGGACCGTGCCGGTCGGTTTCACGCTGCTTGCCCTCACCTGGATGGCCACCGAGGCCTGGGAGCTTGGCCTGGTCTACCTGCATCCGTTGATGGCCCTGTGGATCCTCGACCGCGAGCTCAAGCGCAGCAAGCCGGAATGGCGCGCGGCCTATCACGGCTGCCTGGCCGTGGTTCCGTTGTTCTTGATGCTGCTCTACTGGCGGCTGGCGGATGCGCCGGCCCTGCCCGGCACCGATGCCCTCAGCGTGCGCATCGCCTGGCACGCCGGGGCCGGCATCCTCAGCGACGTCTCGGTCCACTTCCTGGTGGCGGCCCATGCGTTCCTGGAGATGCTGCACTACAGCGTGTGGCTCATCGCCATTCCGTTGATCACGTTCGGCGCTGCCCCGTGGCGGCTGAATTCGATCCCGATGGCCCGGCGTTCCGCGTCGTGGAAGTGGGGCATCGCCGGCGTCATTGCCCTGGGCGGGCTGATCGTCCTTGGCCTGTGGGCCTGCTTCCTGGCCGACTATCCGGCCACCCGCGATCTGTACTTCACCATGGCCATCTTCCACGTGCTGGCCGAGTTCCCCTTCCTCTTGCGTTCCCTTTGAGCGAGGCTGCAATGGACCCTGTCGAGCTGTGGAGCTTTCTGCCGCGTGGCTACCTGTTCACGATCGTCGTGGAGACGCCGATCCTGCTCTTGTGCCTGGCGACGCGGCATTCGCTGAGCCGCATTCTTTTCGCCGGGCTGTGGTTGACGGCCTGCACCTATCCGATCGTGGTTCTCGTGCTGCCCTT
The DNA here is from genome assembly GCA_050248575.1 of Gemmataceae bacterium. Taxonomy (GTDB): domain Bacteria; phylum Planctomycetota; class Planctomycetia; order Gemmatales; family Gemmataceae; genus JBFWSD01. Next base: position 93 of record JBFWSD010001010.1, on the reverse strand, counting down.
GATCTTCGATCCTACCTATGAACGCACGACCTACCTGCTGGTGGCCGAGACCTTCGCGCCCCTGGCGGAATGCCTCCTCTTCTGGGCCGCCTT
>JBFWSD010001009.1:0-3437 GCA_050248575.1 Gemmataceae bacterium | reverse complement strand
CCTTGGCCATCTGGACCACCATGGAGCCAACGCCGCCCGTGCCGCCGTTGACAAACACGGTGTCGCCGGGCTGCAAGCCGGCGCAGCGAAACAGGCCCAGATGCGCCGTGATGCCGACCAGGGCGGCCGCCGCCGCCACGTCGTCCTCGATCCCTTCGGGGGTGGCATAGAGCCAGTCTTCGTGGACGCAGGCCAGTTCGGCAAAGGTGCCCTGCCGGCCCAGCAGGCCCTGGTTCGAGCCCCAGACGCGATCCCCCTTCTTGAAGCGTTTCACGCCCGGGCCAACTTGCTCGACGGTGCCGGCCAGGTCGCAGCCCGGAATAAAAGGGCTGGGCAGCTTCATGGCCACCACGCCCGACCGAATGTAAGTGTCGATCGGGTTGAGGGCCGCCGCCTTCACGCGCACCAGCACTTCCCCTTCCTTCGGGACTGGATCGGGCAAATCGCCGTACTGGATGACCTCGGGCGGCCCGGGCTGCTTCAAGAAGGCGGCTTTCATGGTGCACCTCGTGTCTCTTGCTGGATTGGCCAGGGTTGTTCTACGACTCCACCGGCCGCCGCCTACTTGCATGACGCCTACTGGACATTGCAGTCGACATTGCAGTTGCCGCTGGCAATGGTGATTTTCCCGCCCTCAGTGCAAGCTAGCTGAGATTGGAGTGTGATCAGCGCTTGATTCGCGGCGAGTCCAACCACGGCGGCTGGCGCCCATGGCCCAGCCGGGGCGGGCGCACAAGGCTTCTGCGTCGACATGCACTGGCCAAAGGGCGTGATGTTCGTGACGGGCTGGTTGTCCGCGATGGTGGCTACCAGCTGCCCGTTGATTCGGAAGAGTTGCTGGCTGGTGACCGCCAACGGGGTCTGGATCTCGCCCATGTCGCACGCGCACATGGCCCCGGCACAGACGACGTTGGCAGCCATCCTCGGTCCTTTCCTCAGGGCGGATTGTGGCCAGCGCTCCGCGGGCCTGATATCATCGCGATGATTCTGCAAAGAATGCTGAAGAAGTCTAACATGCACTCTGACCACGATCAACCAAGCGTGCCGGCCCGGTATCAGCTTCTCGAACTGCATGGCGAAGGCAGCCTGGGCCGGGTATGGCTGGCCCACGACGCCACGCTTTGTCGCGAAGTGGCCTTGAAGGAGCTCAAGCCGCGCTGTGCCCGCGATGACGAGGCGCGCCGCCGATTTCTCCGCGAAGCTCAGGTCACCAGCCAGCTCGAGCATCCTTACATCGTGCCCGTGCATGAAGTGAGCAGCGCGGGCACACTCTTCTATACGATGACGTTCGTGCGCGGCCGCACGCTGCAAGATTCCATCGAAGAACTTCACGCCCTGGAAGAGGGCAGCCGCTCCTTTGCCGAGCAACGCACCCGTCTCCTCGAGATCTTCACGCGCGTGTGCGAAGCAGTTGCTTACGCCAATTCTCGCGGCGTTGTCCACCGCGACCTGAAGCCGTCGAATATCATGCTGGGCGCGTTCGGGGAGGTCTTCGTTCTGGACTGGGGGCTTGCCAAGGTCCAGGAGCCGGAGGGCGAAGCCGCCAGCGAAGAAGGCATTGAAATGTCGGCGGAGCTCAGCGGCGACTTCACGGTCACGGGCCAGGTGATGGGCACGCCGGGCTACATGCCGCCCGAGCAGGCCGCGGGGCAGGTGGAGAAGATCGACGGCCGTTCCGACGTGTATGCCCTGGGCGCCATCCTGTTCAAGATCTTGACCGGCAAATCGCCGCACGATAGCTTTGACGGCGCCGGGCTGCCCGCTTACCTGAAGCGCATCATCGAAGCGGCGGTGCCCGCGGCATGTACGCTCAAGCCGAAGACGCCGGCGGCCCTCAACGCCATCTGCGCGCGTGCCCTCGAGAAGGATCCGGCCCGGCGCTATGTCGGCGCCATGGCGCTGGGTGACGACGTGCGCTCGTGGATTGAAGGCCAGCCCACCCAGGCATATCGCGAAACACTCGCGCAGCGATCGGTCCGCTGGCTCATGCGCCATCAGGGCCTGGCCCAGGCCGGCGTCATCGCCGTGCTGACCATTTGCGTTGTCAGTGCCGCCGTCATCTGGCAGACCTGGTCCGAAGTGCGCACCTTGCGCGAGGTCGAACTCGGCATCTTGAAGAGTCACGTCGATCGGATTGGCGATGCCCTGTCGTCCAGTTTGCGCGAGCTGCGCGGCTCCACGAACCTGATCGCCCACACGGTTCGTATCAACGAGTTCGTGCACTCGCTGGACGATAGCGACGCGGAGCTGCGCGCGCGGGCACGCCGGCGGGTTACCGATCTGCTCACCACCGTGGTCATGAACAAGCCCCGCTGCCGGCGGGTTGCCTTGATCGGCGCCGCCAAGGACTATCAGGAGCTGGTCGCCGTGGAAAAGACTCCTGGCGGCTCGGTGCGCGCGGTTCCTGCAGCCGAGCTCAAGCCGCTGGGCCACTCGCACCATTTCGTTCACATTGCCGAAGTGCTGCAAGATCACCCGACCGCGTTTTACCTGTCGCATTTCCGCAAGTTTTCCGCCGTCGCCGAGCAGCCCGATGAGTTGATTCTCATGGCCGTGGAGCATCTGCAAACCGACCCCGACTGCTGGCTGGTGATGCAGATGGACTACAGCCCGTTTTTCGCTGCGTTGTTCAACGATCCCCACTTCCGGCAGCTGGTCACGGTAATCTGCGACGAGCGGCGTCGCACGCTGTTTGCCAGTGCGCTGGCGAAGGAAGTGGACTGGCAAGCGGCCACCGAGCCCTTCTTCGCTCACCCGGCTGAAGAGGAACTGGCCAAGAAGAGTTTTGGCCTCAATCGAGACGTGCTGTTTGCCCGCAAGCTCTACTACGATCCGAAAGAGCACACACGCTACCTGGGAGTGGTGATGCTGGCGCCGTATCATGAAGTGCTGGCCGGCAAGTTTGCGGATCGCTACGTGCTCCTGGCCCTGCTGATCCCTCCCCTCCTCATCACGATTGCCCTGGTGCTGATCCTGTCGGGCTACGTGCTGAAGGCACGCGGCAACTGAGGGCGTCAGTCCTGGTTCTTCCACAAGCTCTCCTCCGAGCTCTTCCACAAGCTCTCTTCGGAGATCGGCTTGGGTTTCCTGGGCTGGTGCGGGCGCGGCGGAAAGCGCTGCAGCAGTTCCTGGCGCAGTCCCGGGCCAAGTTGGTCAGGACATTCGTCGACGGGCCGGCGCTCGACCTCGGCCCCTTCTGCTTGCGCAGCGCGGATCCGATCGAGATCCTGGTACGCGGACTTCATGGCGAGAAAGAACTCGGCCGCCGTGCTCGTCAGTTGCATGACCAGCATGTTGACCAGCTCGCTTTCCGGACCCTCCGCGGCGTCGCTCATCGCGCCGCGCAAGATTCCCACCAGCTTGTCGGCCTGTTGCTGCATCACGTCCAGATCCGGGCCAACTTCTTCAGGAGACATACTCATGAGCATCTCGATCTC
>JBFWSD010001008.1:0-3439 GCA_050248575.1 Gemmataceae bacterium | reverse complement strand
GGCTGCGGCCTGACCACGAAGTGGGCCGAATTCGCCACCTACTCCGGCTGGACCTCGCAAGTCGTCGGCGACTTCAATGGCGACGGCGACGACGACATCGCCAACTTCCACCCGACCACGGGCAACTGGTGGGTCAGCATCGCCAACGACGCTCACACCGGCTTCACCACCACCCTGTGGGCCGACTTCGCCACCAACTCCGGCTGGACATCGCAAGTGGTCGGCGACTTCAACGGCGACACGAAGGCCGACATCGCCAACTTCCATCCGGGCACGGGCAACTGGTGGGTCAGCCTGTCGGAAGGCGATCACTTCACCACCACGCTGTGGGCTGACTTCAGCACCAACTCGGGCTGGTCCTCGCAGGTCGTCGGCGATTTCACTGGCGACGGTCTGGACGACATCGCCAACTTCCATCCTTCGAACGGAACCTGGTGGGTGAGCGCCTCGAACGGGGCAGCCTTCGCCACCATGCTATGGGCCGACTTCAGCACCAACTCGGGCTGGACCAGCCACGTCGTCGGCAACTTCAACGGCGATGCTTACGCCGACGTCGCCAGCTTCCATCCTTCGAACGGCACGTGGTGGGTGAGCCTGGCGCAGCCCACGGCGATCACGCTGAAACTGAACACGGCCCCGGTCGCCCGCGGCGCGGATGTCTTCGCACTCACGTCAGCGCAGCTCGACAGCGTCGTGGCCCAAGCTCTGCAGATCTTCGCCGATCTCGGCGTGGGGGCCGCACAGTTTGGCCCGCTCACGTTCACGATCGCCGATCTAGCGGGCCGCACCCTCGGACAGGCCAGTGCAGGCTCCATCGTCATCGACCTCGACGCCGCGGGTCACGGCTGGTCCGTCGACGACCACGTCGACCAGGACGAGGTCGATCTACTCTCCGTTGTTCTACATGAACTGGGCCACGAACTGGGCCTCGACCACGGCGACTTCCCCTTCATGGCCGAGTTCATCGGCCCGGGCCAGCGCCGGCTGCCCACGGCGGATGAGTTGGACGACTACTTTACCGGCAAGTGAAGTTGCCGGCCAGACACGCCGTTTGAATCGCCAGGCCCGCTGAATGTTCGCAGATCGCTGATGGTACAAAGCTTGCAACCGGTCAACTTGGGCGTCTTCAGAGTGATGCGACTGAACGGATAAGATCGTCACAGTTTCAGATGAGACGCCCGGACGGCGCAGGCACTCTGGATTCGTTCGCTCGTGGCGGGCAGGTCCATGCGCAGCCAGGAGTCGTCGCCGGCAAGGTCGCGGCGTGCATCTTGCACGGCGTGCTTGATCGCGAAGAAGGCGCTCAGGCCGAGGATCATTCCTGGCTCGCCGGTGGTCTTGGAGCCACCGACGGCAATGTCGGCCTCGCGAATCTGGAGATCGATCAAGTCTGGGTCGACGTGGGCGAGCTTGACGCGGAAGTCGATGGGTATGGTCTTGGTGCAGGGGGGCTTGTACGTCCAGATGTTGTCGGTGATCAGTCTTCCCTCTTCATCGTAGAGAACTTCTTCGGTGGTAGCAAAGCCCACGCCCTGCACATAGCCGCCCTCGAGCTGGCCGACGTCGATGGCTGGATTCGGGGAACGTCCGGCATCGTAAAGGATGTCGGCGCGGAGAATGTGGAACTCGCCGCTGAGCACGTCGACCTCGACTTCCGAGCAGGCCACGCCATGTGCGAAATACAAGGCGGGATGACCGTGCGGGCGGCGCCAGCTTGGCCCCTCGTAGTGCGGCGTGCGATAGAGCTCGGCGGCGCTCAGATTGATTCGGTGAAACCAGGCCTGGAAGACGATCTCCTGCCATTTGCCGGCCCAGTCGGTGCGCCAGTAATTGATGGCTTCATGAGGCCGGTAGTTCTCGAGATTCTCACAAAACTCTTCGAGCCGGTGGCGTAGGGTCAAGCACGCCTTCTCGACAGCGCCGCCGTTGAGATCGAAGCCGGTGGAGGCAGCGGTCGCCGGTGCATTGACGATCGCATCGCTGTCGTTGCCGGCCACGTGGATCAATTCCAGGGGCAGGCCGAGCGTTTGCGCGGCCAGCTGGGCGATCTTCGTGTGCAGACCCTGGCCGATTTCCACACCGCCGTGGCGCACGAACACGGAACCGTCGGACGAGTTGACGTTTACAAGCGCCGAAGAGGCGTTGAGCGAACCGCGCGGCTCGGTGAAGGACACGCCATACTTCATCGGAATCATGGAGATGCCACGCTTGCGCCAGCGATTCCCCTGATTGAACTCCTGGATGGCGGCGTTGCGCACTTCGAACTCGGCCGTCTCCCACAATTCGTCCCATAGCCGCCGCACCTGGAAGAAACGCAGACTTTGCCCGACCGGGTTCTCGTCGAAGTCGTGCAGCGCGCCATTGCGGTACATGTTCTTCCGACGCAACTCCTCGGGGAGCACTGCCCGCCCCAGCTTCTTGCTGAGATCGTGGGCAGCGTGCTCGACGGCGTCTTCCATGACAACACAGCTCTGGATGACGCCAAAGGTGCGAAAGGCGGTGTTGCTGGTCTTGTTCGTCTTGTAAATGGTCCCGTTGTGTTGCTGCGTCTTGCTGAAATAGACCGAATCGCCATTGAGCAGGCTCAGGTCCATGACCGCGAACGAGCAATCGTAGCTGCTGCCGGCATCGGATTGCAGATCGATGCGCATGGCATCGATGGCGCCGTCGTCGCGGACGGCCAGGTAGTACTGCCCGCGATAAGGATGTCGTTTTCCCACCGAGTGCATGTCGGTTTCACGGTCGTAGAGAAGGCGCACGGGACGCCGCACCTTGCGGGCGGCGACGGCCGCCTGACTGCCGGTGACGCCGGCGCGATGCTGCTTGCCGCCAAAGCCACCGCCAATCTGCTCGACAACGACCCGAACTTGATTGGCATGGATCCCCAGGCTGCGTGCGATGGCCCTCTGATCGCCGTTTGGATTCTGCGTCGAGCTGTAAACGGTGATGCGGTCGTATTCGGCCGGGATGGCCAGGGCACACATCGTTTCCATGTAAAAGTGCGCCTGGGCTCCTGTGGCTGTCTCCCCTTTCACGAGCATCGTTCCCGCACGCGGCGTCGGCTTTTCGAGCCAGGCTTCGTCGCTGTCCTTGCGCGTCACGGACAGGAGGCGTTGTTGAATGTCCATGTCCGGATCGTGGCAGACGTTGATATACGGAAGCTGATGGTTCTTCTCGATCGCTTCCTCGAAGGAGACAATCGCCGGGAGGTCTTCATAGCTGACGCCGTCGGCCTCGACAAAAGCCGCTGCGGCCTTGGCGGCGCGCTGAGAAGCGGCGAGCACCATCGCGACGGGCGCGCCGACGTGCTGGGCCACCCCGTCGCAAAAGACGGGATCGTCGTCGCCGAGGCCCACGCACTTCTCACCAGGAATATCCGCGGCTGTCACCAGACAGCGAAATCCCGGAAACCTTGCCGCCAGCAGCTTTTCGAGCGACT
>JBFWSD010001007.1:0-3442 GCA_050248575.1 Gemmataceae bacterium | reverse complement strand
GGCACTGCAGAAGACGAAGCGCGACCTGGCGGAAGCGATCATCAACGCCGACAACAGCCTTCTATAGTTCAATTCCGGCAGAATGGACGGCAGACTTCGTCGTATTGGGCGTCGTATTGTTTGACGTTGTGACGGTGGCACCCCTTCCCAGGGAGGAGGGGTGTGGCGTGGGTGGAGGCAGTATCGATTTACGTCCGGGTCAGTCGTGCAGTGGCGAACGGGTTGCAGAACGGTTAGAATCGAGACATTTCGAGGTGCAAGCAATGTCTGAGCAGCCCGTCATGCCGCGTCGCACCCTGGGCCGCACGGGCCGCGAGGTCACGCTGTTCGCCCTCGGGGGCGAGGGCATCTTGCGCACGCACGGGCGCACCGACGAGGCCGAAGCCGTCATCCACCGCGCTCTCGATCTGGGCGTCAACTATTGCGACACGGCGCCGGCGTACGCTTCGAGCATGGATTATTACGGGGCCGCCCTGGGTTCGCGGCGCCGGGACGTGTTTCTCGCCTCCAAGACGCACGAGCGCAGCCGCGACGGCTCACTCAGGCTGCTCGATGACAGCCTGCGCCGCCTGCGCACCGATCATCTCGATCTGTGGCAACTTCACGATTTGCGCACGCGCCGAGACCTGGACGAGATCTTCGCGGCCGACGGCGCGCTCGCGGCGCTCCAGCAAGCGCGCGCGGACGGCCGCGTCCGCCACCTCGGCATCACCGGCCACCACGATCCGGCCATCCTCCTCGAGGCCATGAGACGCTTCGAATTCGACACGGTGCTGATGGCGCTGAACGCGGCGGACGTGCATCGCCTGTCGTTCTTGAAGATGGTGCTACCCGAGGCGCAGCGCCACGGCCTGGGCGTCATCGGCATGAAAGTCTATGGTCAGGGAAGCTTGATCCGCCGCAACGTCTTGCAGAGCCTGTTCGGCCGGGCGCGGCTGACCAGCGCCGAGGCGATGGGCTACGTCCTCTCCCAGCCCGGCGTCAGCATCGTGGTGATCGGCTGCTCGACCCCGCAGGAAGTCGAGGACAACGTCCACAACGCCTGCCAGTTCGCCGCGCTGGGAGAAGCCGTCCAGCGCGAACTGGAACAACGCACGCTGCGCAACGCCGCCATGCTGACCGACTACAAGCGGTCTGGGTGGAGGTACTAATCCTCGGTGGGGACATCTCGGAACAGTTCGGCCGGGTTGACGTGATAGACGTTCAACAGAACCAGTGGATGGCGACCTTCGAGTACCTGCGAAAGCACGTGCCGACATTTTCCTGGGATTCTGCAGGTCCGTAGTATCGGTGACGCCAGCAGCTTGAGTTAGTGAGGATAGCCATGGGCACTCGACTACATGTTGCTGGCTTCTCTCTGTCCGTTGACGAGTCAGGCATCTTTGATAGCTCCTTCAAACAGGAAATGTCCTACTTTCGGAGTTCGCCGATGATCGAATTTGCTTGCAAAGCAGAACGGGGGCAGGTTTTCGATGCCTCTAGGTCGTGCTGGACGGCAATCCTGCTGTGGGCGCCGACTTGGTGGACTCGGCGAACCAGCCCAGGCAGAAGTTGGGGCAGTTGTTCGGGGGTATGGAACAGGTCACGATCCTCGAGGGGGATCCGCAGTTGCTCACCGACGAGGTTCTCGATCGAGGCGGCGGGGACTGATCGGGAGAGGCAATGCTTCCAGCCGCGGCACTGCGCGGTGGTGCAGACGTAGTAGTCGTAACTGCGCTCGTTCTTGGTAACGTGCACCGGCGTCATGGCACAGGGAATGCACCGGAGCAGGAACGAATAGATACCGGGTTTGGCGGATCCGGCTGGAAACCTCGATGGGCAACTTGTTGCTGTGACGGAGGCTCATATGCGTGTCTTCCTGACGGGGGCAACCGGCTTCATCGGCGGACACATCATGCGTGCCCTGTCTGCACGCGGGCACGCCGTCACCTGTCTGGTACGCCCCGGCAGCGAACGTTCGATCGAGGACCAGGCCTTGCCCAACGTGACCGCACGGGCCGGTCAGTTCACGCAACCCGTAACATGGACAGAAGCAATCGCCGATCACGATGTGCTGATCAATTCCGTCGGCATCATTCGCGAGTCGCCGCGCAGCAGCTTCGATGCGGTGCATCGCGCGGCGCCGATCGCTTTCTTCGAAGCGGGCAAGGCCGCCGGCGTTCAGAAGATCGTGCAGATCAGCGCCCTCGGTGCCGACGAGGAAGCGGCAAGTCAGTACCACCTTAGCAAGCGTGCCGCCGACCGCCTGCTCGCCAAGCTGGGCGTCCCGTTCGTCATCCTGCGTCCCTCGCTCGTCTACGGTTTCGGCGACCACTCGATGACCTTCTTCGAATCGCTTGTCGCTTGGCCACTGACGCTGGTGCCCGGCGACGGCCAGTCTCTCTTGCAACCGATCTACATCGATGATCTCATGCAAGCTGTCATCGTGGCTGTCGAACGCGAGGAATTGAAGGACATCTGCGTGGATGCTGGCGGCCTGGCGCCGATCACCTTCGATGACCTGCTGGACGTGCTCGCCCGCCGGCTGGGCCGAAGCGGGGCCAATAAGCTGCATGTGCCCTGGAGCGCGATGGGGCTGATCGCCCGGCTGACCGATGCGCTCGGCGTCGGCCCGATCAGCAGCGAAGAACTGGGCATGCTCCGCCGAGGCAATCATGGCAGCAACCAGGCGTTTCGCGAAGCGTTCGGTTTCGAGCCGACCGCGCTCCAAGCCGGCCTGGCACGCAAGCCCCTCGGGCAGGCGGAACGCTGGCAGGCCATGCTGGCGCTCGTTCGCTTGCCCTTACGATTGTCGGTGGCATTCATCTGGCTCGCCACTGGCATCGTCTCCGTTTTCTTCTCCGTCAAAGATGGCTATGCACTGCTGTCACAGGTGGGCATCACCGGGCCGCTCGCGAGCCTGTCGCTGTTCGGCACCGCTTACTTCGAAATCGCCCTCGGCGTGGCGACCACTCTCGGCTGGCACGTACGCCTTATGGGCCTCATCCAGCTCATCCTCATGCTCGGTTTCACTCTGATCCTGACGTTCGGCATCCCCGAGCTTTGGCTGCACCCCTTCGGGCCGCTCACAAAGAACATCCCACTGATGGGCGCCACGCTGGCCATGATCGCGCTAGAAGAGAGGTGACATGTTCTCGGCGGCGTGTGCCGAGCTGCGGTCGAAGCGCGCCGAGAACAACGGACCCACCAGGCTCACCAATCTGGCGCAGCGCATCCGCGGCATCTTCAAGTTCGGCGTCAAAGAGGGCCTGCTGGCGACACCCGCGGGCTACGGTCAATCCACCAGCGGAGGCCGGTGGTCAATGTGAGGAGAGGGCAGACGCTTGTTGGTTCGGACCTTTAACCCAAATCTGCGTGACGATTCTCTGAGGCTTTGCAGCCGTGCATGATCACCAGAGCCAGGTCGATTGACTTCTTCCTGGCAGGTGGCAGAATGACGGCA
>JBFWSD010001006.1:0-3442 GCA_050248575.1 Gemmataceae bacterium | reverse complement strand
CATGCCTCGATCCACAACACGAGCGACGACTTCTGATGCATGCCCTCTTAGTCGGAGGTTTCCCAGACTGAGAGCACCCAAACGCGAAGATCATCCACCACCACTTCGAAATCAACACCAATAGGAGGGATGACCAATGTGCGTACGGTATCGAAACTCTGGTTTCCGAGTGTCGACGGGTTTTGAGCGAGGAGTTGATCGATCACGTTGGCTGCCCGAGTGAGAGAGTTTCGATCAACAGCTGCCATCCACAGGGCAGCCAGTTCTTGAGCGGCGGCATCGGTCCAGGCGACGGTGAATCTCATGACCGCTCGAGACCTTCCAGGATTTCGCGAAGTGAACGACCAGATCGTTGCTGCCTTCGACGTTCCAACTCTTCCCGACTGAAAGGTGAAACCGACTTCGAGGAAGGAAGTGGATGGAAGTAGCCGACGGGCTGACCCGATTCGTCGCAAACTTCGACGAGTCCGTGGTTGGCATTCAGCTTGGCCAGTGTCGTCATGTCAACTGAGACGCGATTCATCTTGGAAATCTCCGGAGGATTGGCACCCGTACGCATTCTAACTGCCGACACGGTGACGTGCATCCCCACCTAGCTCTTCGCCGGAAACAGCGAGGGCTTGAAGAAGACCGTGTTCCACGGGCGGAGCTGATACTTGACGAAGATGCCGTGCTGGGCGAAGGGGTCGGCCTTGATGAGCTTTTCGGCGGCGGCCGCGTCCTCTGCTTCGTAAACGATCAGGGCGCCCCAGTCGTCGGTGAACGGGCCGGCAGCGGCCAGCTGCCCGTTGTCGAGCAGCCCGGTCAGGTACTGCCGGTGCGCCGGCCTGACCTCCGCGATCTTGGCCTTGTCTTGAATGTACTCGATGATGGCCGCGAATTTCATGATGCTGTCTCGCTTCGGACGGGAAAATCCCCTGAATCATACGGGATGTTGCCACTCACTTACAATAAGGCAGCCGGCACCGGAGGCAAAGTCCCCATTCGCCCGGTTTTCATTTGCACCCGGCGGAACCAGCCAGTAAACCACGAATATGAAAGATGTCCTCAGTCTCATCCTGGGAGGCGGCCGCGGTACTCGCCTCTATCCCCTCACCATGCTCCGCAGCAAGCCGGCCGTGCCGGTGGCGGGCAAATATCGGCTCATCGACATCCCGATCAGCAACTGCATCAACGCCGGGCTCAACCGGATCTACGTGCTCACCCAGTTTCTGAGCGTCAGCCTGCATCGGCACATTGCCAACACGTATAGCTTCGATTCGTTCAGCCGCGGCTTCGTCGAGGTGCTCGCTGCCCAGCAAACGAACGAGGCCGCCGACTGGTATCAGGGCACGGCCGACGCCGTCCGCCAGAACCTTCGCTACGTGCAAGACGACGGCGCCGCCGAGGTACTCATCCTCTCGGGCGATCAGCTCTATCGCATGGATTTTCGCAAGCTGATCGAGACGCACCGCTCGAGCCAGGCCGATTGCACCATCGCCGTTTACCCGGTCGACCGCAGCCAGGTCGACGCTTTCGGCATCGTCAAGCTCGACGACCAGGGCAAGGTCATCGACTTCATCGAAAAGCCCAAGACCGACGAGGCAGTGGCCCCCTACAAAACTCCGGCCGACTGGCTGAAGAACCAGGGTGTTTCCCCTGACCGTTGCTATCTGGCCAGCATGGGCATCTACCTGTTCAATCGGAATTGCCTGCTCGACTTGCTCAACCAAGATCCGCCCGCGGCCGACTTCGGCAAGGAGATCTTTCCGCGCAGCATCAAGAGCCACAAGGTACACGCCGACCTGTTCGACGGCTACTGGGAAGACCTGGGCACCATCAAGTCTTACCATCAGGCGAACCTGGCGCTGGCCAGCGACGATCCCCCCTTTGATTTCCATAGCCCGGAAGGGATCATCTTCACGCGGCGGCGGTTCTTGCCCGCCTCGCGGTTGAGCGCGGCCCACACCGAGCAATGCCTGATCAGCGACGGCTGCACCATCGAACCGGGCACCCGGCTGGAACGCAGCATCATTGGGGTCCGCAGCCGCATCGGCAAGAACGTGACCATCCGCGACACCATCCTTCTGGGGGCCGACCGCTTCGAGACCGACTCCGAGCGGGCCGAGAACAGCCGCCGCGGCGTCCCCGACTTCACCATCGGCGACGGCACCGTGATCGAGCGGGCCATCGTCGACAAGGACTGCCGCATCGGCAAGAACTGCCAGATCGTCAATCGCCGCAACGTGGAAGACGAGGAAGGCCCCAACTACGTCATCCGCGACGGCATCGTCGTCATCCCCAAGGCGGTCGTGCTGCCCGACGATACGGTGATCTAGCACGACTTACCAGACAGACAAAGCTGACACGTAAATGTCCCCTGCCCGGCGTAGGATAAAGGGAAAGTGCACATCCTCTGCGCGCTTCGTTAGCGGGCCACGTGCTCGCGGTGCGCGGGGGACAAGCGTCGGCGCCGGCCGCTTGCACACTTCAATTTCGGCGATTTTCTTCCCAAGTCAGGTGCCTGCAATGACCAAGAGCGAAGTGAACAAACCCGTCGGTGTGCAAGCGAAGTGTGCAACCGGCCGGTCGACTGTCACCCCAAAATCCAAGATAAAGTCAAATTGCACGCGGGGCACATTTACGCGTCGACCGGCCGCCGGGAAGCCGCGGCGCATTGCTACCCGCTTTCCCATCGACTAACATAGTCCCGTTGGCTCGCTGGCGTGCCCGCCGCCGGCGGCATGGTCCTTCATTCGGGGGTAGCACTGCATCATGCGATCGACCAAACTTCTCGGCGTGCGCGCGCTGGCGGGCCTCGCCATCGCGGCGGTCTTCGGCAGCTTCGGGCTGGTGGCTTACCTTGGTCTGCGGGCCGCGCCCGTCGACAACCCGCCCTTGCTGAAACTGGCAAAGGGCAACCGCATCGTGCTGATCGGCAACACGCTGCCCGAGCGCATGCAGCACGACGGCTACTTCGAAACGCTGCTGCACACCCGCTTCCCGACGCTCGAGCTGGTCGTCCGCAACCTGGGCTGGTCGGCCGATGAGTTGACCTTGCGGCCCCGCTCGCTCAACTTCAAGGACCATGGCCACACGCTCACCGATCACAAGGCCGACGTCGTGCTGGCCTTCTTCGGCTTCAACGAATCGTTTGGCGGCAAGGACGGGCTGGCCAAGTTCGAGAACGACCTCGAGGGCTTCATCAAGGAAACCACCTCGACCAAGTACAACGGCAAGAACCCGCCTCAGCTGGTGCTGATCTCCCCCATCGCGAATGAGGACCTGCCCGAGCGCGGGCTGTCCGCGGGCAAGGACAACAACGCCAACATCGAGCTCTACACGCAGGCCATGAAGAAGATCGCCGACAAGCACAAGGTGCCCTTCGTCGATGTCTTCACCCCCACCAAGAGTGCGATGGAGAAGCCGCGGCTCTCGGATGCCGCCAAGCACCGGCTGACCT
>JBFWSD010001005.1:0-3444 GCA_050248575.1 Gemmataceae bacterium | reverse complement strand
GCCGTTGAAGTCGCCGACGACCTGCGCGGTCCAGCCCGAGTTGGTGGAGAAATCGGCCCACAGCGAGGTGTTGAAGCCGTCGCCGGTGTTGTTGGCGAGGCTGACCCACCAGTTGCCGTTGGAAGGATGGAAGTTGGCGATATCGTCGCGACCATCGCCGTTGAAGTCGCCGACGATTTGCGAAGTCCAGCCTGAATTGGTGGCGAAGTCGGCCCACAGGGTCGTGATGAAGCCGTCGTGGCTGTCATTCGTGATGCTGACCCACCAGTTGCCGTTGGAGGGATGGAAGTTGGCGATGTCGTCGTCGCCATCGCCGTTGAAATCGCCGACGACTTGCGCGGTCCAGCCTGAATTGGTGGCGAAGTCGGCCCACAGGGTGGTGATGAAGCCGCCGCCGGGCTGGGCGAGGCTGACCCACCAGTTGCCGTTGGAGGGATGGAAGTTGGCGATGTCGTCGCGACCATCGCCGTTGAAGTCGCCGACCAGTTGCTTGGACCAGCCTGAGTTGGTGGTGAAATCGGCCCAGAGGCTGGTCTCGAAGTGATCCGCGGGCGGCGTTTGCGTGATGGTGGGCACATCCGTCGCGCTCGATTCGTTGCCCGCCAGATCTCGGGCCGTGACCAGGAAAAAGTTATCGGTTTCCGCGATGAGCGGAACGATGATCGAGAAATCCGTGGCCCCGCCGACGAGTTGCTGGCTGCCGACCACGGTGTCGATCAGATCGATGACGCCGTTATTGTCCACGTCGCGATAGATCTGCACGAACGTATCGGCGTCGGCGCTGCCCTCGATCGTGTAGCTGAGGGCGACCACCGTCTTGGGGGCGGCCGGATCGGCGACCACCGGCGCCGCCGGTGCCGTCAGATCGACTTCAACGGTGCCGGTCTGTTCGGAGGAGTTGCCGGCCGCGTCCACGGCGAGAATGCGATAGGTGTAGACGCCGTCGGCCACCACGAAGCCGCCGCTGTCCCTGCCGTTCCAGATCACGCTTTGCGGCCCGGCGGATTGGCTGACGTCGTTCAGGAGAAGAACCTGGCCGAGGATCTCCACGCGCACCGCGACGTCCTCGGAGACCTGGTAGCTGATGGTGGTGTCGTCGCGCAGGCCGTTGCCGTCGGGCGAGAACGGATCGGGGCTGACGGAGACATTGCTGATCACCGGCGACGTATTGTCGACTTCAACGGTGCCGGTCTGTTCGGAGGAGTTGCCCGCCAGGTCGGTGGCCTGGATGCGATAGGTATAGACGCCGTCGAGGACGAGATTGCCATCAGCATCCCTGCCGTTCCAGAGTACGGAGTTGTTGCCCGCGCTGAGCTGCACATCATCGAGCAAGACGACGACGCCGTCGATGCTCACACGAACCGTCGCGACTTCATTGAGGTTGAAACCGATGCTGGTTTGATCGGACTTTATGGGTGAGAACACGGCAGGGTTGGCGATCACGCTGCTGATCACCGGGTCAACATTGTCCACGCGGATGGTGCCGGTAAATTCCGAGAAGTTGCCCGCTGCATCGGTGGCCTGCAGGCGATAGGTGTAGTCGCCGTCCGCGACGAAGAAGCCCCCCAGATCCTTGCCGTCCCAGGGCACGTTGTAGGTGCCGGCCGACTGGAACACACTGTCCACGAGCGCGCCGACGCCGTCGATGAGGACACTGACCGTGGCATCTTCGCTCTGCTGATAGCTGATGGTGGTGCTGTCGGCAATCCCCGGACTGTTGGCGGGCGAGATGGCCGCAGGGTTGGCTGCGACGTTGCTGAAGACGACCGAGGTATTGTCCACCCGCACCGTGCCGGTTTGTTCGCTGAAGTTGCCCGCCGCGTCGGTGGCCTGGATGCGATAGGTGTAGGTGCCATCGGCCACGAAGCTGCCCCCGGAGTTCTTGCCGTCCCAGTTCACGCTGCGCGTGCCGGCCGCCAGGCTGCCGCTGAACACCGTCTTGGCGCCATCAACGATGACGCTGACCGTGGCCGATTCGCTGAGCTGGAAGCTGATCGTCGTCTCGTCAAAGGTGCTCGGGCTGTTGTTGGGCGAAAATGGATTGGGGCTGGCGCTGACGTTCGTGATGGCAACCGGAGTGTTGTCGACGACGAACGTGGCACTAGTGCCGCCCGGGTCGGAGCGGCCCTCGCGGTCGACGGCAATACCGCCGAGCAGCGTGATGCCGAGCGTGCCGTCGCCGGACAGGCCGCTCAACTCCACGGTATAGGTCACGATGCCACCCGAGATGGTACCCCCCGTGACCACGACGGACGAGGCATTGGCGTTGCCCGTCTTGTTGAGCGTGACGCTGGGCGCCGTCAAGTTCGCCGTGGCGACGTGATCGCTGTAGGTGACCGTGTAGGTCACGGTATCGCCCGTCTTGGCATGAGTCTTGGAAGGCGCGCTGATGTTCACGGTGGGCGCTGTCGTGTCCGTCGCCCAGATATTCACCGCGGCATGGGCAAAGCCTGGGGCGGCGCCGCTTGAGGTCCAGCTCATGACCACCGAGGCTGCACCCGGCTCGGTACTGACGCCGCCATCGATAGAGCCGTCGGGATTGCCGCCGCCGTCATCCGGACCAAGGTCGAAATTGCCGCGCTGCGTTTGTCCCGCGTCGACGACCAAGGAACCGGGGCCGATGGTGGATTGGATGATGGCATCCAGCACCAGGTCGCCCGTCGACGAACTGACGGTGAGGCTGGTGCCTGTATTGCCCGTGGTCGCAAGAGACGTAGTCTGGCTGACGCCCTGAAACACCAGCGCCGTCGCATAGAAGAAAGCGTTGGCGTCGTATGTGACGACGATGTCGCCAGTACTCGCCGAGCCGCTACCTAGCTGCAAATACCAGATTTCTACGCCGGTACCGAAGGGGCCGCTCTGGTTGATGGCCCGGGTTAGCCCGGTGCCGCCATAGGTCAGAGTCACCACGTCGGTGCCGTTCCCGCCCGCCCCGGTCGCGACGACCAGCAGCCGATCCGTGCCTGCGCCAACGCTGAAACCGGGTATGGTGAATTCGAATTGTGCCCCGGACGTTTCGATCGCACTGCTGGCGGAGCCCAGCAAGCTCACGGCCGGGAAGCACCGATCTTCGAGAGGCTCGAGTTGAAGTGAGATGAACCGGCGCGGGCGGCGCGGCGCGGGAGTGTACTTTCTTACGCCGCCGGACGGATGAGACATTTCTCGTTCTCCTTGACCACATGAGAAGTCACAGGCACGATACAGTTAGCAGCAGAAAGAACGCGTGCTCGAATCGACCACACAAGCAACATTCCGAAACCTGACCCTTTGCCATCGGTCACATCTCCACACTCGTTGGGTAGTGTTGGCAACCCTAATTAAGTATCGACACAACCACTTCGCGTTGAATTCAAATTCAGTTCACCAACTCATCTCATTCTACCCCCGCCCTGCGCGCGTGCAAGATTGCGGGCGAGCCCAGGAATGCTGGAAACCAGGGTTTCG
>JBFWSD010001004.1:0-3449 GCA_050248575.1 Gemmataceae bacterium | reverse complement strand
GGAGATGTTCTATTCTGACCGCCCGTTGTCAGCTGCGCCTAAATCTCGTGAAAACCACCGCTTGCGACACGAAAGTTGTCAGCTGAAAACGGCACTAGATTCCAGCACCGAGGTGGTCGCGATGAGCAAGGACAGATCCAGGATGAAGCGCAAAGAATACGAGAAAGAACTGCACAAGCTGCAAACAAAGCTATGCCAGTTGCAGGACTGGGTCAAGCAGGCCGGGCTGCGCGTGATGGTCGTTTTCGAGGGACGCGATGCGGCGGGCAAAGGGGGCACCATCAAGGCGATCATGGAGCGTGTCAGCCCGCGCGTGTTTCGCCTGGTGGCGCTGCCCGCGCCATCCGATCGCGAAAAAACACAGCTGTACGCCCAGCGCTACATCCAGCAGTTTCCCGCCGCGGGCGAGGTCGTCCTGTTCGATCGTAGCTGGTACAACCGCGCCGGCGTCGAACACGTCATGGGCTTTTGCGCCAAGGAAGAATACCAGGGCTTTCTGGAGAACTGTCCCAAGATCGAAAGCCATGTCGTTCATTCGGGCATCATTCTCATCAAGTTCTGGCTCGAGGTCGGGCAGGAGGAACAGCGGCGCCGCTTTGAAGCCCGCATCGAGGATCCTCTCCGCCAGTGGAAGCTGAGCCCGATGGACCTCGAGTCGTACGCGCGCTGGTACGCCTATTCGCAAGCACGGGATCGAATGCTGGAGGCCACCGACACGCACGAGGCGCCCTGGCACATCGTCCGCACCGACGACAAGCGGCGGGGCCGGCTCAACTGCATTGCCCACCTGCTCAACTCGATACCATTCAAGAAGGTGCACCGGGACAAGGTCAAGCTGCCGAAACGCTCAACGAAGCACAGCTACGACGATCAGGCCACGCTCGCGGGGCGGAACTTCGTGCCCGAGATCTACTGATCATCGGAAATCATTGAACAGGTCGACAGCGGGCAATTTGCCCAGCCGTTCCATCGCTTCGCGAACGTCCCGCACCGCATCCACGGCGACCCGTGTGTCGGTGGGGTCGAAATGCAAGCTGGCGTTGAACATGATCACCCAGTTGGTGCCGGAGGGCAGCCGCTTCATGTACGCCCGCATGCCAAACCAGCTCCCCTCCTTGAAGTAGCCATAGCCCTTGTCGGTGAGAATCACGCTGTCCCAGCCCAGCCCGACGTGTGTGCCGTTTGGCCGCACCTTCAACGGCGCGGGGGGCAGCGCGACCATCTCCTTGAACACGGCCTCGTTCAGGAATGGCTTGCCGCGGCTGCCGTCGAGGGCGGTGAGCAGCCGGGTCATGTCCACGACCGAAAAGGTCCAGCCACCCGCCGCATCGGAGTATTGCTGCGTCCAGGAATGCAATGGTTCGCGCTGCCCGGCCAGGTATCGCCGGGCTTCGTTCGAAAAATAGGCGCCGTCCGGAGGATGCAGTGAGGCCGTCTTTATCCCCATGGGCGCAAGCACCTGCTCCTTGACATACTTTTCGTAGGGCTGCCCGGCCGCCTTCTCGACGATCTCCCCCAGCACGATGTAGCCGAAGTTGGAATACTTGCTGTCGGTGCCCGGATCGAAGTCCAGGCGGGCTTTCATGCTGAAACTGATCAGCTCTTCCGCCGTCACCTTGGGCTGCCGCAGCCCACGTTGCACATGGACCTGCGTGGTCCAGTCCACCGGATCGCCGCTCTGCGCGTGGTTCCAGCCCCCCGAGTGATTCAGGAGCTGGCGGACTGTGATCTGGTACAGCCGCGGATCGACCTTGACGTTAGGCGCGGGCTTGATGTGGCCGATGAGCGGAAAAGCCTTGTCGTCGAGTTTCAGTTTGCCCTGCTCGACCAGCTTGAGCACCGCGAGGGCCGTGATCGTCTTGGACAGACTGGCCACGCCGAAACGCGTATCGGGCTGCACCTGCTCGTTGGTCTGCAGGTTGGCCCAGCCGTAACCCCGGGCAAACAGCAACTTGCCGTCCCGCGCAATTGCGAGTGCCCCGCCAGGGATGCCATGCCGCTTCATGATGGTCAGTATGCCCGCATCCAAGGCCTCGGTGCCTTCGATGGCCTTGCCGCTGATGGGCCAATCGGGCAGCGCCGCCTTGGCGGGCGGTTGCCCGCAGGCTTGCTCCGTCAGGATCAGGATTGCCAGCAGCGCAGCGCATGCTCTGACCTGTCTCGACATGGTACAGACTCCTGTGGAGACTAGCGGCGGTTGCCCGGACTCTGCTGGAAGCCGGCACTGGCCGATTGATTCGAGATGGCGATGTCGTAGTTCGCCAGCGAACGGTGGAGGGCCGTGTAGTAAGTTTCGTCTCCCGACGAGGCCGGCGCGAAGCGCAGCCCTTTGCCCGTCATGAAGCCGACCAGTTCCGGCACCGTGCTTGCCTGCGGAGTGAAGTCCGTGAAATAACGGGCCACATTGGGTTGCTGCAACACGGTCACCGCCGACTTCAACTCGTCACAGAACCGCTTGGCGCTCACATATTGATTGGACGGCACACCGGCGATGCTGGCACGCAGCAATCCGGTCATGCCTTCGACGTTGGTGCTCAGCTCGCGAATGGTCATCGGATCGACCTTGCCCTTCTTGCCTTCCTCCACCGCCTGGCGGGCAGCCTCGGTAATCTTCTTCCGATACGACGCGTACTGCCCGGAGGTCAAGGTCATGGGCCATTCCTGGGTATCCAGCTTGGTGAGAATGCTGACACTGCCCGAAGTTCGCCCGTCGGTGAAGTTGAGATGCTTGACGATTTCCGGATCGAGCGGCATGGTGGGCGAGTAGCCCGGCATGACCATGTGCCGTTGCAAGTCGAGCAGAATGTCGTTGAGCGCCTTGGCGGACCAGATTTCGGTGAGGGGCGGATCGTTGCGCGAACGCTGCAGTTGCTGCTGCCGTTGCATTTCGCGTTTCTGTTCCGGCCCGGGCAACACGCGCTGCTCATACAGGTATTCGTCGATCGCCTTGCGGCGCGTGACGTTCTTCTCCTGAAGGATCTTCTCCTTGTCCATGTAGGCTTGCTGCGTGGCCAGCATTTGTTGCGACTGCGCATTGATGACGGAGGCGGCCCCGTAGAGGTTGCCCGCGTAGGGATTCATATAGGGGGCATAGATCGGGTACGGAGCGGGCGCATACTGCGCGGCCACGGGCCGAACACACAACAGCACGATCACTCCCGCCAGCAAGCGCATCGAGAACGTTTTCATCTGAGCTCTCCCGGATGATGCTCCGCAACGATGTCAAGCCATCGAGCCCCACCGAAATGGGAAGTGCCCACCGGAGCGGGTTAGCTCGTTCCGCCTTGCGATCATGAAGGAGCGATGAAGCAACTGGTCCGGCCGCGGTTTGCGGACAACGGACGATTGGGACCATTGCACTTGCCAGAACAGTGGCTACAATAGGGCCGCTGCCTGCGCCCGCACTCGCGCCGCTGCCCGCCCGGTACGAGAAAAACTTCCGTCTGTTG
>JBFWSD010001003.1:0-3450 GCA_050248575.1 Gemmataceae bacterium | reverse complement strand
GAGCGTGAAGCTGCTCGAGGTGTGGTGAGTGTCGGCCGAGTCGATGCCGCTAACTACGCGAACGCGGACATCGGCCTTGTCATCGCCGTCCGTGTCCTTGAGGAACAGAATATCCGGGGCCATGGCCACCAGCACGCCGCCGTTCCAGAATTCGAAGCCCGTGGGATTGTGCAGAACACTCACGAAGGTCTTGCACTTGTCGGCCTTGCCGTCGCCATCGGTGTCTTCGAGGATCAAGAGCTTGTCGTTCATCTCCTCCTTGGGTTTCCAGTGCGGATAAGTGGGCCACGTTGCCACCCAGAGTCGGCCCTTGGAGTCGAAGGCCATCTGCACCGGGTTGATCAACTCAGGGAACTGCTTCTCGGAAGCGAATAGCTCTACTTTCATGTCCTTGTGCACGGTCATCTTGTCGATGGCTTCCGTGCCGTCGAGGAAGAGATGCAGGCCGTTCGGGCCCTGGCCCGGCTTGTTGGTGACGACGGGCACGAACTCTGGCGTGTTCGAATCGTCGACCTTGAGGTCACCCCCCTGGGCCACGGCCCAGATGCGCTTGTCGCGATTGGCAGTCATCACGTCGAGGACTTCCATCTCGCGTTGCATGACTTCGCGATTGGTCTGCCCGGCGACGAACTTGAGACCGGAGCGGCCGCCATAGATGGAATACCCGTCCACGGAGCGATAGCGATTGAACCAGTAGAAGTTCTTGTCGCGCACGGCCTGGCGCAGTTTGTCGAGGGCCATGGCGTCGAGTTTGGGTTTCGGCTGGCCGGGAAAGAGGGCGGCGTCGACGATCTCGGCGACGGCGCGATTGCCCGTGTCGTTCAAATGAATGCCGTTGATGGTGAAGGGCTGCTTGGCCCGCCCGTACCGTTCCCGCATGGGATGGAAGAGGTCGACGAAGCCGACGTTGTTGTCCTTGGCCACCTCGGCGATGGCGGCCGTGTACAGTTCCAGCCGCTCGTTATTCGCCTTGCCGTCGGGCAGGTTGGGATCCTGCAGATCTTCGTGGGCGATGGGCGAGAAGAGGACGACGCGCGGCCCATTCTTGCCGTTGTACTTGGCGGCGCGCGTGTGCTTGACGAAGTTGTCGAGGTCTTTCTTGAACTTGTCGAGCCCGGGCTGCCCGGCAAACGACTCGTTGTAACCGAAGAAGGCGAAGACCACATCGGCCTGACAACGGGCCAGCCAGTCGTCAGGGCTGCCGAAGCTGGCCGACCGAAGCCGGGTGGTCACTTCATCGGCAGAGAAGCCAAGGTTGCGGAAGCTGAGCTGATGCTGCGGCAAGCGTGCTTGCAGCAATGTCTCCAGCCAGCCGTCATGCTGCATCCGGTCGGCCAGCGTGTTGCCGACGATGCAGATATGGTCCCCTTTCTGTAGTTCCAGGCGCGGCTCCGATTTGTCTGGCACAGCGGAGTGCACGCCCCGGAATAGCGAGATGGAAGCAGCCAGGGCCAACAAGAAGGCAACCACCACCAGGGCGCGCAGGTGGACGAAGCGTTGACGCGGGTTCATGGATCGACCTCGGCAGGAAAGAGGTTGGCGAGGCGGGTGGCCCCCGGGCAGCCTTGGTGAGCCAGCGTCTGCGCAGGGTAGACGCATACGAAGAGGTCTGACCTCTTCGTACCCTCTTACGTTGTACCATCCCGGCCCGGTCTGGCACTCCTAAAATCTCCGAGACATTTCCAGATGGGTGCCTGCGTGAATAGCGCAGCGATACGCTGCGCAGATTCGGCATCAGATGTCTATCTGAAGAAGCGCTTCTCCCGATCTTCACTCCTGATGAGTTTGAATCTCCAGCTGCTGTCTTGTTGCTAGCGACCGGCTTGCAGCTGGACATGGTCATTTGCCTCTGGCCCGAAGTGTCGAGGCAGGAGGTCAACTTGCGTCTTTCAGCGATTGAACGCTATCCATAGGGCGGTAGGAGTCGCCGTGCCGCATGCGCGAGCACAACCGCAAGGAAGAAGAGATTGCGGCCCAGCAGCCCGGGCCAAATGATGCGCGGCGTCGTCGTCTCTCCTTCTTCGGTGAATCGTGCGGTCAAACGCTGGGCCAGCGTGCGCATCCAGTGCGTTGAAAAGGGCCAGTCGGCGATGCCCTCGATCCATTCGGTCGGGATGCTGCCCGCGCCAACCGTGGCGCCGCAGATCGCGCCGACGATCGCGCCGGTGGTGTCGGCATCGCCGCCGAGGGCAATGACCTCGGTCACGGCCGCACGGAAATCCGCAGGATGACGCAGCCAGCCGTACAAGGCCAAGGGCACCGTGTGATAGATGTAGCCGGTGATGCCTTGTTCGAGCCCCATGGCCCGGGCCAGTTCCGCGCTCGAGGTGCCCGCGTGGCAGCCCGCCTGCAGGCGATCGAGCAGGGCCGTCAACTCGGCGTCAGCATCCGGAATCTGTTCGCGAACCAGCGCGAAGAATCGGTCGGCGTGAACTCCACTCGGTCCTTGTTCGGCGCCAAGATGGGCCGCCAGGGCCACCAGCAAGGCGCCTCGTTCGGCACGCGGATCCGTATGTGTCAGCCATGTGGCCGCATGCACGAAGCTCTTGAGTCGGCCCGGATCGTGTCCGAGGCAGACACCCAGAAGAGCCGAGCGCATCGCGGGTCCGTTGCCCGCCGAGAAGACGCCACTCCGCGCGGGCGGAAAGCCGATCATCAACTTGAGGAGGGCACGCAAGGTGGCCCGGCCCAGTCCCGATGGGAGACAGACAAACCAGCGACGCAGCTCCCAGGCCAGAGCGCGTTCGAAGTCGTCTGCGCGATCAGGATGCTGAAGCAAGGCACGGCCGAGCAGACAGGTGTGCTCGGTGTCGTCGCTCACCATGCCGCGGCCGAAGAAAAAGCGCTGCCGTAAGGGAGGCGTGCCAAAAAGCCGCTCGGCCCGGTGTGGCGACAGCCCTTCGCGCGGCACGCCCAGCGCGTCGCCGACCGCCGTGCCCAGCAAGACACCGGCCAGCTTGTCGCCCAGGTCGGGCTTCATTTCACTTCATCCACTTACGCTAAGTCGTCGCCCCGGCGAAAGGTTTGACGACCGTCACGCCATCGTAGCTCTGCGCTTGATTCAGGTCTTCGCTGTAGAGCGTCTGGCAGCCCATTTGCCGTGCTGCGGTGACGATCGCCGCATTCACTCGGGCGCCTTGAAGTCGGCAATATAGAGCTGGGCGGGCTCGCGGCCGCTCCGCGTCGAAGTCCACATCAGCTTCTGGTAATCGGGGCTGAAGACCGGCAGCACGTCGGCGCCCGGCGCATAGGTGAGCCGTGTCGTCTTCCCGCTGCCGAGGTCCATCCAGTAGAGATCGTAGTTGGGCCGCGCCTTCGGATCGCTGTGGTCGGCCGCGGTGTAGACGATGTGCTTGCCGTCCTTGTACCAGTAGGGCGCCCAGTAGACCCAGTTCAAGTCGTCGGTCAATGCCTTCTCGTTCTTGCCATCCGAACCGATCGTGAACAGCT
>JBFWSD010001002.1:0-3453 GCA_050248575.1 Gemmataceae bacterium | reverse complement strand
CGCCAAGGAGAGGGAATGACATGGCCAGCGCGAACGTGATGGAATTCACCAATGACAACTGGGAAGCGGAAGTGATGCAGAGCGACAAGCCTGTGCTGGTGGATTTCTGGGCGCCCTGGTGCGGACCGTGCCGCATGATGCTGCCGACCATCGAGAAGATCGCCGACAAGTACGCCGACAAGGTCAAGGTGGGCAAGCTCAACATCGACGAGGCCAACGACGTGGCCACGCGCTATCGCATCAGCAGCATCCCGGTGGTCTTGATCTTCGGCGGCGGCGAGACCATGGAACGCGTCCCCGGCATGGCCAGCGAGCAACAGCTGACTACCATGCTGGATCGGGTACTGGGTGCATGATCCGTCGCAAATCAATCCACGTCACGGCCCGTCTTCGCGAATATTTTACTTGCTCGCGGATCGTCTCGGGTTAGCCTGAATAGAGCCCGACAGATGTGCCGGCTCGCCCTTGTCAACGACTTCTTGCTGCGGGCCACTCGCGCTCCCGACCTGTCTCGGATCGAAACATGGCTGACATCGAGTTACAGGTGCCGTGCTGGTATGGTCAGGAGGCATCGACTCGTGATCTGCCCATTGGTAAAGGGAGACTGTTTCAGGGCATCGCCACCGGCAACAGCGTGTGTGTTGCCTTCTATGTCGAGAAACGCGACGCCAGCAAGATGGTGGAGCGCAACAGCCAGCTCGAACTGGTCGAGATTCCAACCTATCGCCAGCTCCGCAAGGTCTTGACCGAGCTACAAGCCGAAGGGGCAAGCGAAATCGTGTTCATCCAGGGCACCAAGTGGCGTGCCCTGGAGATCAACAAAGCAATCATCACGGCCGCCCTGGCCGATGACTGATCGCTTCTCCGTCCGCCATCAGGTCAGATCATTGAGCGGGCCGCCCTTGCAGAAGTCGGGATTGCCGAACTTCTCGAGGTGGTGGCCGAACCCGTGCGCCAGCGCGAGCAGCAAGCGATTATGCGGCACGCGCGGGAACTGAAGCGACCGCCCCATTTTGAAGTTGAGACCATTGCCCACCAGCACGAACGGAATGTTGTCGAGCGTGTGCGAGTTACCCTTGCCGAGCTCGTTGGTCCAGACAATGAGGGTGTTGTCGAGCATGCTGCCCGTGCCGCCCGGTTCGGGAGTGTCGGCCAGCCGCTTGGCGAGATAGGCGAGCTGCTCGCAGTACCAGTGGTTGATGCGCGTGAGCTTGTCTTGCGCCTTGTCGTTGTTGTCGGGCTCGTGCGAGAGTGTGTGATGGCCCTCGTCGATGCCAAGCCAGCGCATGCGTGCCTGCCCCACGGAGTTCGTGAACTGGAAGGTGGCCACGCGGGCAAAGTCGGCCACAAAGCTGTTCACCAGCAAGTCGATCTGCATTTTGCTGGTGCGCGGCATGTTGTCGTTCTCGTTCTTGATGCCGGGTTCGAGCTGCGGCACGGCATGCTTCGCCGCCTGGGCACTTTCTTTCAGTTCCTTTTCCATATCGCGAACCAGGGCGGCGTGCTCTTCCAGCAAGCGGCGATCGCTCGCGCTCACGGAGTTGCCGATCTTACGCAGGTCGTCCTGCACGTCGTCGAGCACGCTGGCCAGCAAGGCACGATCCTTGGAGCGGCCATACAGCTTCGCGAACATCTGGTAAGGATCATCGATAGGGGCAATCGGCTTGTTAGGGCCGGCGTAGGACATGCGCGTCCAGGTGTCGGCGCGGCCCGGCACCATGACCCCAAGTTCGAGCGAACCAAAACGCGTGCGCGTGGCCGGATTTGCTTGCAGGTGATTCTTGATTTCCTGATCGATGGACAGTCCGCTGGCCCAGCCGGCGGGTGTGTGCGAGCCGCCCTGGATGTTGCCCGGGAACAGCTCGACGCCCGTGAGCAGGCAGCCGATGCCGCGCATGTGATTGTCGCCGTCGCCGCGGACGCGATCGCAGACGCCATTGAGGATGAGTGTGCGATCGAGGAAGGGCTCAAGGGGCTTGAGGCTTTCCTTCGCTGCCGAGAGTTTGCCCGGCTTGTCGGGCCAGAACGTCTTGGGCACCACGCCGTTCGGGCTGAAGACGACAACCAGACGCTGCTTACGCGCCGGCGGGCTGGCGGCCAGCCCGGGCAGGTTCATCACAAACGGCAACGCGGCACTACCAATTCCAAGATCGCGAAGAAACTGACGGCGGGTGGAAGGCATGTTTCTCTCCAGGTAGGTGGGACGGAGCTATTCTGCCAGTCGGGCCGCTGGAGATCAAGAGAATAGCGTTATCAAGCTGTGACATCGGCCGCGGTTTGCCAGTAGCGAAGGGTCTCGGCGGTCACGTGTTTAGGATCGGCGAGAGGGGCCAAGGCGCGATAGAACGCAGCCGCGTAGTCGCCCAGGCCGACGGCCCGCAAGCACTTCATCATGCGCGTGATGCGCAAGTGGTTGTGATCGTTGGGGAAGAGCCAGTTCTCCGCCTTGCGGCGAAAATCGTCGGCTTTGGCAACTTCCTTCCTGGGTTTGTCGAGCTTGAAGCCATAGAAGTTGAGCATGCGTTCAAAGGAACGAAGCAGGTTGGCCTGGATCGTGGCATTGTCACGAAATTCGGCGAGGGCAGCCTCGTCGATGACCGGCGCACCGGGAATGGCCTGACTGCGCTCGGGCAAGGGAAACAGCACCTGGATGAAATCGTGGCCAGTCTCCAGATCTTCATCGGAAAGTCGCCACAGTGCCTGGAGCTTGCGGCCCAGGTAGTCCGGCGTCGTCCCGAGATAGAACTTCACGAAGTCCACGCTAATCCCCCCTTCAGGGGTATCGTATTCCACGAAGGGCCCAGGTGTCAAACGCTCTCGCTAGCACAATCTGGCCCGCAAGATCAGCAGGCAGGTGAGCGCGTGCGTTATGCGTCCATCCAGCACGCGCTGGAATGCTTCATCACAGGACAGTTCGACGCGGCGAATGCGTTCGGTACTCTCGAGTTGTTGCGGCCCGAGTTGCAAGTCGCGGGCCAGGAACAGTCTGGTGGGGGAGACGATGCTGGTGGTGAAGGGATCGACGCTGCCCAGATCGATCCATTGCCTGGCCTCGATGCCGAGTTCTTCAACCATCTCGCGGCGGGCGGTGTCGAGCGGTTCTTCCCCTGCCTCGATGCCGCCGCTAACCCCTTCGAGCGCGCTGCGGCCGACGCCGTAATGAAACTCCTCCGTGAAGTAGAAGAGTTCGTCCTGCTGCGCCAGGGCACAGATCCCGGGTTTGAGATGCACCACGCTGAAGGTGCCGGGCTGCCCGTCTGGTCGGAGGACATCGTCCTGATGAAGTTGAATCCACGGATCGCGATAGACTTCGTGGCGCTGGAGGATCTGCCACGGACCATGCTGCATCATGTCTTGCCTCCCGAAGTCCTCAAAAAAAACTCCCCCGACCGCATGTTGACATAGAATAGCCGAAACGTGAAGACGCAGCCCGGAGCGCCATCATGAACGCCC
>JBFWSD010001001.1:0-3458 GCA_050248575.1 Gemmataceae bacterium | reverse complement strand
GCTAGGGCGGGTATCACGCGAGGGCACCGTGGTGATCACGCCGATCGCCGCTTGCGAGCAGCATAGCCGGCATCTGCCCACCTTCACCGACACCATCCTGGTGACGGCGGTAGCGGAAGGGGTGGAGCAACAGTTGCCGCGCGAGGTGTTGCTCCTGCCCACGTTGTGGCTGGGGGCCAGTCATCACCATCTGCCCTGGGGTGGGACGCTCTCGCTCGATGTCGACATGCACACCTCGATTCTGTGTGATTTGCTGGCCCCGCTGCTCGAGGAGGGCTATCGCCGAGTGATGTTCCTGAATGGCCATGGCGGCAATATCGACACGCTCAAATCGGCGTTGCGGAAGCTGCAGCCCATTTATCCTGACAATATCCTCGCCGGTGCCTCTTACTGGGAGCTGGCAGAAACCGAGTTGGCCGAGCTGGGAACCGGCCCGCGCAATACGATGGGGCACGCCTGCGAGTACGAGACGTCGATGATCCTGGCGTTGCGGCCCGAGCTGGTGCGGCGAGATCAGATCAAGGACGATGAGCCTGTGGCGACGCCGCCCGCACTGCGCGGGCTCTATATCTCCGAAGACTTCAAGCAGCGCACCGATCACGGCGCGGTCGGCTATCCCGAGAAGGCGAATGCCGAGAATGGCCGCAAGATGCTCGACGTGGCAATTGGACGCACGACAGAGGCGGTGCGAGCGCTGCTGGAGAGGAAGCTGCCCTAGGCGCTGAATGTTTCGGCGGGCGGCGTCCAGTGGTTGACTTCCTTCGAAGACTTACGCAGAGTGGCACGGGCAATACGCCAGCCTCGATGCAGCAACGTGGACCAGGAGCCCTTGCGGCGCGGCCAGGTTATCGAGCTCGGATGCGATGATGCGTATTTCCTGCGCGGCCGCGCTGATGGCCACGATCTGGAGCGGGCCACACATGTACTGCTCGGCGGGCAGCCTGATCGTGTCGAGTCCGACATTCATGAGCAAAGCTCGAGGCAACCGGTAAGTTGGCTCATGCCACACCGCACGGGATCAATTGGGGCGGACTAGATGCGCGTGGGCGGCATCGTACTCTGTGGCGGGCAAAGTAAACGCATGGGACAACCCAAGGCGTGGCTGCCCTTTCATGGCGAGACCATGCTGGCCCGCGTGGTGCGCTTGCTGCGCGACGTCGTTGAACCGATCGTGGTGGTGGCTGCCCCTGGCCAGGAAGTGCCGCCGGTGCAAGACGTTGAAATCGTGCGTGATGCGTGCAAGGATCGTGGCCCGCTGCAGGGGCTGGCCGCTGGGCTACTGGCTCTCACGGGACGGGCGGATGCCGCCTTTCTTTCTTCTTGCGATGTGCCTTTCTTGAAGCCGCCCGTGGTGCGTCGGCTCATCGACTTGCTCGGCGCTCACTCAATCTGCGTGCCGCGCGCGGGAGAATATCATCACCCGCTGGCGGCGGTGTATCGGCTGGAAGTGGCAGATGCCGTGACTGCCTTGCTGACCAAGGATCGCCTGCGGCCCGTGTTTCTCTTCGACAAGCTGCCGACCCGCGTGGTGCAGGCCGCCGAACTGGCCGACATCGATCCCGACTTCGAATCGTTCCAGAACATCAACACGCCGGAAGAATACGAGCAAGCCCTCCAGCGCAACGTCTAGACTTTCTGCAGCTCTTCGAGTAGGATTTGCTGGACGACCTCGACCTTGGCCATCCCCTTGGTCTCACGCATGATGGCGCCCTTGATGGCGTCGGCGGCCT
Organism: Gemmataceae bacterium; assembly: GCA_050248575.1. GTDB lineage: Bacteria > Planctomycetota > Planctomycetia > Gemmatales > Gemmataceae > JBFWSD01. The sequence goes on along the minus strand of JBFWSD010001001.1, from coordinate 1,728 downwards.
TGGTCTTTCCCTTCTTGAAGTCGGCCACCGCCTTGGCGTTGGCGGCGATCGCCTTGCGAACGATATCGCGGAGCTGGTCTTCGTCGCCGAGGACCTGGTCGAAGCCGAGCTCGTGGATGGCCCGTTCGGCGTCCTCGCCGGTCTCGAGCATGTGGGCAAACACCTCGCGGGCGCGCTGCTTGGGCAGCCCGATCTGCTTGCATTGCTGAATCAGCAGCCCTAGGGCAGGGGCCGCCACCGCGAATTCGCCAATCTCTTGCTTGCGTTCATTCAGCGCTTGCAAGACCTCGTTGGTGAGCCAGTTGCAGGCTTCCTTCGGCTCGCGCGAGACGCGGGCCGCCTCCTCGAAGTAAGCGACGAAGGCCCGCCCTTGCCGCGTGAGCACGCCGGTATCGTACTCCGAGAGGCCATACTGCCGCACGAGCCGCTCGCGCTGGGCGGCCGGCAGCTCGCCGAGCTCGGCCCACACTTCATCCAGCCAGGCCGGGTCGACAAGGATCGGCACCAGGTCGGGGTCGGGGAAGTAGCGATAGTCGGCCGCCTCCTCCTTGCGACGCTGTTCATCGGTTCGGCCAACTTCTTCGCGCCAACCGACCGTGGCCTTCGAGACCTCGCCCGGCTTGCCACGAACCTCTTCGAGCACGGGGCAAACTTGACGATCGCGAAAGCGGCGCGGTTTGTCGCGATCGATGCTCCACTCGGAACCGAGCTTTTCGTGCAACTCTCCAAGCTGGCGCTCGGCCTCGTACTTGAGGGCTCGTTCCACGGCGCGGAAGCTATTCAGGTTCTTGACCTCGACGATGGGCGTCGCGACAAACGTCACCTCGTTCCCACGCTCTGCGACGCTCTCCACCTCGTTCCCACGCTCTGCATGGGAACGCACCACCGCGACGCTCTGCGTCGCTTCCACGGGCACGTGCAGATTGATGTTCGCATCGCAGCGCAGGCTGCCCTCTTGCATTTCGCAATCGGAGACGCCGATCTCGCGCAAGAGCAGGCGGATTTCCTCCAGGTAAGCCTTGGCCTCTTCGGGCGTGGTCATGTCAGGGTGGCTGACGATCTCCAGGAGCGGGGTGCCGGTGCGATTGAGGTCGACCAGGCTTTCGGTGCCGCCCCCTTTCTCGTCGTGGAGCATCTTGCCCGCATCTTCCTCGAGGTGGACGCGCAGGATGCGCATTTTGCGTTGGCCCTGCGATGTTTCGATCTCCAGCCAGCCCTCGCTGCTGAAGGGCAGATCGTACTGGCTGATCTGATAGTTCTTGGGCAGGTCGGGATAGTAGTAGTTCTTGCGATCCCATTTGGTGAAGGGGGCGATCGTGCAGTTGAGGGCCAAGGCCGCCTTCACGGCCAGCTCGAAGGCCTTGCGGTTCATCACAGGTAGGCTGCCCGGCAGGCCCAGGCATACCGGGCAAGTCGCCGAGTTCGGCGGCTGGCCAAACTGGTTGCGACAGCCACAGAACAGCTTGCTCGCGGTGAGCAACTGCACGTGAACTTCCAGGCCGATGACGATGTGATAATCCTGTGCGACGGCGCTCATTCGAGCCATTCCACCTTGCCGGTCTTGAGGTCGTAGATGCCGCCCACGATCTTGATCCGCTTGCTGGCGGCCAGTTCCTTCAAGATCGCGCTGTCCTTGGTGAGCAGAGCACGCTGATGTTCAACGTTGGCGCGGATCGACTTGGCCAGGGCCGCCGCGGGATCCTTGGGCAAGTCCTTCTCGATGTGGAC
>JBFWSD010001000.1:0-3459 GCA_050248575.1 Gemmataceae bacterium | reverse complement strand
GCTCCGGGTCAAAAAGCCGGTGTGAGTCGCCCGGGGCGATACCGAGCGCGCCCACCGTGCCCTGCGAGCCTACCAGCGGCACGAATAGAGCCGTGGCGCTCGGAAGCGTATCGGTGCTCGCGCCTGCCATCAGGTCGTGTTCGGCGACCCACTGAGCGACTACGGCATTGACAGGCTCTTTGGCGACGACCGTGTCTTGCCCGAAACGCAGTTGCACGGATCCTGACAAGTCGCGCAAGAAGATGAGCACCTGGCCGTCAAAAATCTCGCGTAGCTGGTTGCCGGCTGATTGCACCAGGAACTCGGTGCCCGCGACCTCGCTCAACACCTTGGTAAGGCGATAGAGTGCCGCGGTCCGTCGTTCCTGCTGCTGGGAAGCTTCGAGCTGGGCGCGAACACGTGCCGTCAACGTGCTGCTCCACAACCCGATCACCAGCAAGACGACGAAGGTGATGACGTACTGTGTGTCATCGACGGTCAGCGTCAGATACGGAGAAACGAAGAAAAAATCGAAGATGAGGACGCTGGCAATGGCGGCAAAGATCGACGGCCCGCGGCCGAAGTATGTTGCCGACAGCGCCACGCCCAGCAGGAACATCATGACGATGTTGGCTTCGGAGAGCCGCAAAGCATGACTGCCCCAGCCGAGCAAGGCACACATGCCGACGATAGCCGCGGTGCCCAGGTAACCGGTCCACGACCAGGTTTCCACCGAGGTCTGCCGCTGTCTTGGTTGAGGTGCCTCGCCTTCGCCGCGAATGACGTAGACATCAATATCGCCCGAACGATCGAGCAGGTCATCGACGACGGTGCGGTTCATGAGCCGACGCCACCAGGGTTGGGCCGTCTTGCCGACGACGATCTTGGTGACATTTCGGGCTTGGGCGAACTCGATCAGCGTATCGCCAACGCGGTTGCCCACGAGCGTATGCGTCTCGGCTCCGAGTCCCTCGGCCAGGCGCAAGTGCTGGGCGATTCGCTGACGAACCGCATCATTCGTACAGTGACCTGAAGTATCGACGGCCACGGCCAGCCAGTCGCAATGGAAGGCGGCTGCCATGCGCCGGGCCGTGCGGATGAGCCTGGCCGAAGTCGGGCTCGGACCGATGCACACCAGTAGACGCTCACTGGTGGCCCAGGGCCCAGGCTCCTCCTTCTCCAGTCGGGCCGCTTCCACATCGCGATGCAAGCGGTGAGCGGCCTGTCGGAGTGATAGCTCACGCAGAGCCAGCAGATTGGACTTCTGGAAAAAGTTCTGCAGAGCACGTTCTGCTTGCTGCGGAATGTAGACCTTGCCCTGGTGCAGGCGTTCGATGAGCTGTTCGGGTGTCAGATCGACGAGTTCGATGTCATCGGCACGCTCCAGCACCGAGTCCGGTACGGTTTCGCGAACGATGACGCCGGTGATCTGAGCGACGATGTCGTTCAGGCTCTCTAGGTGCTGGACGTTGAGGGTCGTGAAGACATCAATGCCGGCATCGAGAATCTCCTGCACATCTTGCCAGCGCTTGGCGTGTCGGAGTCCTTCGGGGTTGGTGTGGGCTAGCTCATCGACAATTACCAGGTCAGGCTTGCGCTTCAGGACAGCATCCATGTCCAACTCGCGAAGCGATACACCGCGATAGGTGATCCAGCGGCGGGGCACCTCCTCAAGCCCTGTGAGCAGAGCATCGGTCTCCGGCCGGCCATGCGTTTCGACGTAGCCTACAACCACTTCGGTGCCGTTGGCTCGTTCCTGCTGAGCCGCTTCCAGCATGGCGAACGTCTTACCCACGCCGGCGGCGTAACCGAAGAAGATCTTGAGTCGTCCACGGCGCGAACTGGCTTCCTCCTCGCGAACGCGCGCGAGCAACCGGTCGGGATCGGGCCGAACTTCGCTCATGGGTTCAATCTCATCTTCGCCAGTAGTTCGACTGACTTTCCAGCTCTTTCATTTTATCCGCGTACTGGTCCGACTCCTCCCCTAGATTGTCAGCGGCGCTTGCATCAGGTGATCTGGGCCAGCCCTCCAGCAAGACTCCTGACAATGCACCAAGCAAACCGCCCACCACAATGCAGATAGGGAACGCACCAAGGAAAAGGGCCGCCATGCTCCCACCCAGCAAGCCTGGCACAGACAACACGCAGGCAACGATTGCCATTCGGGCATAGGCAGGTGGATTGCGCAGGCTCACGGGCTTGTCTCCAGTCGGTCGAGATCCAGGTTCAGCTGGACCACGTTGACACGCGGTTCGCCAAGCACGCCAAAGGTGCGTCCTTCGGTATGAGCTTCCACCAGGTTCCTTATTTCGGCCACGGGCCGGCCCCGCGCCCGCGCCACCCGAGTGACTTGATACTCGGCTGCGGCCGGGCTGATGTGCGGATCGAGCCCACTCGCCGACGCGGTGACCAGGTCTACCGGTACAGGACCGTCTTGACCCGGATGGACACGCCGCAACCGCTCGATTCGCTCCCGCACGAGTTGCAGCAACGTGGGATTGGTGGGACCAAGATTCGATCCTGCGGACGAACCTGCGTTGTAAGGTACCGGATCGGTGCTCGACGGCCGTCCCCAGAAATAACGATCCTCTGAGAACGTCTGACCAATCAACGCAGAGCCGGCATCACGGCCATCCTGGACGAGAATGCTGCCATTCGCCTGGTGCGCAAAAAAGACCTGCGCCAGCAGTGTGACCGCTACGGGATAGACCACGCCCGTCAACAAGGTCAGCAAACCAAACAGAACCAGCGCGCTTCGCAGGTGCGCTTTCATGAGGTCACTCCCATGGCCACGAGCAACAGGTCGATCAGCTTGATGCCGGCAAAGGGCACCACCAGTCCGCCCAGGCCGTAGATCAGCAGGTTGTCGCGCAAGAGTCGCTCGGCACCGACGGGTCGATAGCGGACGCCGCGCAGGGCCAGTGGTACAAGCAGCACAATGATGAGAGCGTTGAAGATAACGGCCGACAATACAGCACTGGTGGGCGAGCCGAGCCTCATGACATTGAGTCGATCGAGGATCGGATAGGTGCTGGCAAAGGCGGCGGGAATGATCGCGAAGTACTTGGCCACGTCGTTTGCCAGGCTGAACGTGGTCAGGGCACCGCGTGTGATCAGGAGTTGCTTGCCGATCTCGACGATTTCGATGAGCTTGGTCGGGTTGGAGTCGAGATCGACCATGTTGCCTGCTTCCTTGGCAGCCTGGGTGCCGGAGTTCATGGCAACGGCAACATCGGCCTGCGCGAGCGCCGGAGAGTCGTTCGTGCCATCACCCGTCATGGCGACGAGCCAGCCCTCGCCCTGGTACTTGCGGATGATCCGCAGCTTGTCCTCAGGTGTGGCTTCGGCGAGGAAGTCGTCGACGCCAGCTTCGGCTGCGATGGCTGCCGCCGTCTGCGGGTTGTCGCCAGTGATCATCACGGTGCGGATACCCATGCGTCGCAACTCGGCGAAGCGCTCCTTGATGCCGCCCTTGACGAT
>JBFWSD010000999.1:0-3460 GCA_050248575.1 Gemmataceae bacterium | reverse complement strand
ATGAGGCGCACCGGGCCGCCCCGTAAAAGCGAGATGGGCTCGCCGTTGAGGCGATAGGCGACCAGCGGCGTCAGGTCCCACGGCGGCGTCTCCATGATTTGTTCGTAGCCAATGGAGGACTGGAATACCTGGGCCGGATCGTTGTTGTGGAAGCCCCAGTAGTAGATGCGGCGGACATTGCTGACGTCGCCGGCCAGGGCCAGGACGTCGCGCAAGGGGACGCCTTCCCACAGCCCTTGCCCGAGCGGCTGGGCAATGTTGTTGCACTGCATCGCCTTCAGGAACTTGACCGAGTGTTTCTTGCCCAGTTCCAGGAGAGCATTGAAATCGAGGGCCGTCTTGTCGGCGAGCGTGAGCGATTTCTCGATCTTGCTGGAGTCGTCGGCCACGATCTCCAGTCGCCAGGTATCCTGGGTGAGCCGCGCCTTGACGAGCTCGTCTCCCTTGAGGGAATGCGGCTTCGGCTTGCCGCGGCTGACATCGCTGAATTTGGACTGTTCGGTGAGAAAGGGCTTGGGGTTTTTCATGGCAGCTCCTGTAGCGGGGGGTGGGTTCATTGGAGCATGACGCGAGGGCAAAGTCAAAGAAGTTGCTTGGCGTTCGCGGCACGCGTGTTGAGCAGTAGATCGAGGGGCCAGCAACCCCGCAGGTGCGGGCCCGGGCCGCGCAGATGACCGAGAAGCTCCTCGTTGTTGCAGCCCGCCTCTTCGAGAGCGTCCGCCAGGATGGCGAGGCGCAAGCTGTCGAGATGCCCTGTCGACGAACGTTCTTCGTAAGCGATCCGGGCGAGCTGGACGACCGTGGCATCGTGCCAGGCGAGCCAATCGGGATCGATGCGGGGGCTGCGTCTCGGGTAGCCGAGGATGTCGCGAACGAGGTGGCACTGGGCTGCCCGCTCGCGCTTCTGGATCGCATCGTCAAGATCGCCGTTGCTGGCCCGCGCGGGTGCATCGGCGGCAAAGAACAGGGCGCGGAAGCAGCCATCCGGTTCGCCAAACAGGTGGGCAAGGGCACGTTGTTCCGGCCGGTAATGAGGAGCATCGAAGGGCCGCGTCGGATACTCACTCAGGTCAAGCGGCCCTTCGGCAAGCCGTTCGGCCAGCTCGATCCATTCGAGGCTCCCGGTGCAAAGATGTTCGATGCGGCGGCAACAAGCGGCCCCAATGAGTCTCAGCTGCCGGTGCGAGGCGCGGTGAAGCACTTCCTCGCACATGAACGCCGGGTCGGCGCAGTTGAACCATTCCTCGCGCGTCATTGGGTCTCCTCAAAAAATGTGGCCAGCGCGAAAATTGCCCTGGAAGTCAACGGGGGCCGTTGCACACATCGCTTGCACACAGACGGCTTTTGGCAATTGCTCTCAACCAACTTGTATTTCACGGTTTGTGGAGAAAATCGCCCGTTTTCGAGTGTGCAACCGACCAGCCCGCGCGGGCCAAAGTCGTTCAACTGACGCAGTCAGTCGCACGATTCAAAAACGAATATCAGCGCGTTTACATTGATCTTGCGCCGGGCAGGGGGAAAGTGTGTGTCAGGATTGTCTGTCTGCAGCGATAGTCACTGGGACTTGTAGATTTCGACGAGGACGTCTTCCACGGACTTGAAGTTCTTGCCGCTGGCGAAGGCGCGATCGAGTCGGCTGCGTGCTTCGGCCGGGCTGTGGCCCACGCTGAGCAGGGCCTGGTAAACGTCTTCGATGAGTTGCCCGTCGGCGGGTGGCTTGGCCTGATCCGTGGCTCCCTCGCTGGGGGGCACCATCAAGGCATACTTGGTCACCTTGCGTCTGAGCGTGGCGATGATCTGTTCGGCGCCGGCGGCCCCGATGCCGGGCAGCGTTGTCAGCCACTTCGGATCCTGGCGCTGGATCGCATCGGCAATTTCGCGCACCGGGCGGATCAGAGCCTTGAGCGCCTTGCGGACGCCGACCTTGTCGACGGTGCAGAAGAGCTCGAAGAACTCAAGTTCGGCCTCGTTGACGAAGCCGATCAGGCGGGGCACGACGCGGCCCTGCATGGGGTTGCCGTCGAGGTATTCGCTGGTGTGCAGAGTGACTTCATCGCCCAGCTTGAGCTGGAGCTGGCGGCGCACGAACTCGGGGACCAGCACCTGGTACTCGAACGGGCCCACCTGGAGGCGGACCTCTTCATCGAGCACACGTTGCAGCTGGCCGGTGATGCGGGTGATCATGCACGTCGGGCCTGGTTCTGGATGTCGTTGCGTGTGAGATAAAGGTGGCAGAGGGCAATGGCCAGTGCGTCGGCGACGTCGGGCGGATCGGGCGGGCTGGTCAGCCCGAGCTCGCGCTGGACGGTGCGTTGCACCTGTTCCTTGGCGGCGCGGCCGTTGCCCGTGATGGTCTTCTTGACCTTGGTGGGCTCATAGCTGAGCACGGGGATATCGCGCTGGGCCGCGGCCAGGAAGATGACGCCGCGGGCATGCGCCATCAAGATGGCCGTGCGTGGATGCTCGTAATGAGCGAAGAGCTGCTCGACCGCCATCACGGCCGGGCGAAACTGGTCGAGCACCTCGGCGATGCCTTCGTGCAAGATGCGGACACGGCGGGCCACGTCGCGGTCGTCCTTGTCGTCGGTGGTGCGGACGAAACCGGCTTCGCAAATGCGCGGCGTGCGCGAGCCCGTCTCGAGCACGGCATAGCCCGTGAGCTGCAGGCCAGGATCGACACCCAGGATGCGCGGCTGTTCGTCGGCCATCACGAGTCCTTTCAGCTTGCCCGGTCGGCGGCCCGGAAGATGGCGGCCACGTCCAGCTTGAAACCGGGCAGCGACTTCGTCGTGTAGCGTTCCTTCTCGGCAACGACGCGTTCAGTCCATTGCTGCCCGCGGCGGCGGAGAACGAGTACCTCGCGGCGATCCGCGTCCACGATCCAGTACTCGCGCACGCCGAAGTCGAGGTACTCTTCGCGTTTCAGCACATAGTCGCGCTCTTCCGAACCAGACCAGTTCAGGCACCCATTCGGCCCACATCGTCGGGGTCTTGGGCATCGGTGTCCTGTAGACCGAAACACCGGGATGGCGTTCCGATTCATAGTCTTGGAGCAACAACTTCGATTCGCCGCTTCCGGCGATGACAGTCATGACGTCGGGATGGCTATCCCAGTATCGCCCTAGCTGCCGTCGCAGTTCCACAACCATCGCAAGGTGAATGCCTCCGGGTACATCGCTCGCGATGATGACACCGCGGCTGAGTTCATAAAGGAACCCCTCTTCTACCTCGGCGCGATCGAAGTCTGTCAGCGACATGCGCCGATTCTTGTCCGCAGGGCCAATCGTGGTGGCTGTCTTCAGCATATCTTGAGTCTCTTCGTCTGTTTTTGACTTTGTGGCTAACCCTTTCGCCAGTCGGTGCCGCCCGGGCGGTCTTCCAGGGTAACGCCGATCTCGGTGAGCCGCTTGCGAATCTGGTCGGCGATGCCGAAATTCTTGTCCTTGCGGGCCTGGGCGCG
>JBFWSD010000998.1:0-3468 GCA_050248575.1 Gemmataceae bacterium | reverse complement strand
TTCAGCGGCAGCTCTGCTGGGCCCACCGGGGCAAGGCAATCACGCGGCGGCCAACGCATTCTTGGATGCACTGGCCTGGCAGCGGCAGGCACAGGGACACGCGGCTCTCAGCATCAACTGGGGAGCCTGGAGCGAAGTGGGCGCTGCGGCAGCCCGCGGCCTTACTCAGCGTGCCGACGAACATGGACTGGGGCTCATCGATCCCGCCTCGGGGGTCGCAGCCCTGGAACGGACCCTCAACACAGGTAAGCCGCAAATCGCCGTCCTTCCGGCCGACTGGTCTCGTCTTGCGGCTTCTCATCACAACCCGCCATTCCTGTCAAGAATGGCTCCGGGCAAGCGTGGCCCGCGCTCGGAAGACAGTCAGGCTTCGCGGAATGGCTGGTTACGCCACTTGCGCAATGTGAGCTCCGGGCAGCAACGAGAACTGCTGCTGGTCCTCGTTCAGCAAGAAGCAGCCCGCGTGCTGGGGTCGGAGCCAGAACGATTGCCAGATCGGCAGACAGGCTTCTTCGAGCTCGGAATGGATTCTCTGATGGCAGTGGAGCTGCGCAACCGGCTGCAAGCCAATCTTGGCGGGATCGCGCTCAGTTCGACGGTCATCTTCGACCACCCGACGGTGGAGGCTCTGGCCAGCCACCTGGCGGATAGGATGCTGAACCCGACTGCGGCAGACCCCCAAGAACGGCCAGTGGAACTGGATCAACTCGGCGTCGAGGAACTCCTTCAGCTCATGGATGCCAAGTCCTCACGCCTACTTGGCAGAAAAGGTGCTACTTGAGCTAGCGAATCATCACGTTGAAGGAAGGTCTTCTGCCCATCCTATTTTGCCTCCAAGTTGAGAACTTCCGCGAGGGCTATTGTCACCGCTTCTACGAGAGCATCTGTTTGTTCGTTTGAGAGCGTGGACGCGTCGACGATGACGTTTGCCGCCAGAGAGCGAATCCAGCGCGTGAGCGAGGAAGGCGGACAGCCCGGACGCAGAGCGCGCTGCACGATCCGTCGCAGCTGTTCTTTGTGGCCCGCTCGAACCGCACGGGTGTCGAGCGAACCGGGGAGCGTCGCTTTCCATAGCTCCAATGGTACGTCCGGAGGCTGTCCGCCTTCAGCTGATCCTGAGGGCATCAGTTCATCCTGAGCAGTAACGAGTCGTCCTCATCCGCATCCAGTAAAGACGTGAAATAGCCGTCGATGTTAAATTCCTCGTTCGATTCTTGCTGGTACCAAGCCAGTTCGATTTCAAATTCGTCGAAATCGAGGCCCCATTCGTCGGGACCAGCGAGTCGTTGCTGGCTCAATTCAGTGGTCGCAGCGCTGAATAACTGAAGATTGATCGTACGAGCATTCGCGTCCGGCAAGAAGGGCACGGAGTCGAAACGGATTTCTCGCTGCTTGATTCCAGCGCGGGCCGTCCCGTCCGGGAATACCTGACTCGGGTCCACGAATATTTGTTGCACGTCTGGTAGGCCGAATGCCATCTGCATCATGCTGACTTCGACAACGTACGAGCCAATGAGATTCGCGGATGCCTGCGTGAACCAGAGGTGTCCATCCGGACCAACGGTGATGTCGAAAGCGCCATTGCTTGGAGTAGGAATGTCGATCTCCACCATCGTGCCGTCCGTGGCAATGCGGACGAGCTTGCCGATGTAATATTCTGTGGCATAGAGATAGCCGTCCGGTGCGGCGACGATGTGCTGCGGGCCACTCCAGGCCGTGGGAGTATGGAATGCTGTTATTGTGCCCGACGGCGTGATGCGGTAGATGCTGTCGCCATTGTCGCCCAGCACATCAGTGACCCAGACGTTGCCGTCCGGACCGACGACGATGCCCGACGGGATACTCGCCGCAGCCAAGTCGTAAGAGACGACGCTGCCCGTGCTGAGGTCCAGTCGGCCGACTGCGCCGCCGCTGTACGAGATGTGCGTGAACCAGACCTGACCGTCGCTGGCCAGTACCAGATCGAGAAAGGCGTAGCTGCCGCTGACCGTGTACGGTGTGTAGCTCTCGGTTTCTGGATTGAAGCGACCAATGCCGCTCGACGTGGTAAAGAGCAGATCTCCGCCAGAATGAGTGATGATGCTGCCTGGATTGGTACTCGTCGGTAGGGCATCGAAGCGATCGACGATCTGCATCGAGTTCGGATCGAGTTTACCGACGACGTTGCCCAAGTGTTCGGTGTAGTAGATGTAACCATCCGCGCCAAGCGTCAGATCGAGCGGGCTGACCTGGGTTGTCGACACGCTGACCTCGACCACTTCGCCCGTAGTGGCGTCCATGCGGCCAATCCGATTGGCAATTGCTTCTGTAAAAAAGAGCGCATTGCCCGGGCCGCTGATGATGCGATGCGGGTAGGAATTGGCCTGTGGCAGGTCGAAGGAAACAGGGTTGGTTTGCTGGACGTCGTCTTCGGCCTGGTTGGATTGCAACCCCCACCAGTCCGTGGTCACAGCGGCTACCGTGCCCCCTTCGCCCGGCTGCAGTCGCACGATCAGGTTGAAATTGCCGGCAGCATCGGCGAGCGTTGACTGCCCTTGCAGAGAAGGCAGTCCCGAAAAGCTGACCGACAGCCCGCCTGGGCTCTCGTCGATGATCTTGCCATGGAAAGACCAGACACGCTCCGCATGTTCTGTTGCACTGAAGTTGATGATCTGTGGGGCGTTGCTCGTGACTTGATCGTCAACAGGGGCCGAGAGCAGTCCTTCGATGTCGAGTGCCTGGGCAATGACGTCGCCCAGACCAGTGGCGTTGGTAGTGAAAGAGAAGTTGCCCGCAGCATCTGGGGAGACCGTGCCGGATGCAACGCCACTGAACTCCACGGAGGCGAGTTCGGGGTTCTCGTCGGTGACGACGCCGCTGAGCTCGATCATTTGTTGCGTGAGCATGGTGACATGCAGGGTCAAGCTCGGGGCTGCCGGACAATCGCGTCTCTCCAGTTCTTCAACGAGCAAGGAGCGAATTGAACTCTTGCAGATCGGCTTCACGTAGCACCTCCAAGGTGGAGTCGAGGAGGCGCAGAATGCCGGCGCGCACCGCGGACGCGGGCGCGTGGGGGGCCAGTGCCATCACTCGACATGTACCGGATCAGGGTGGGAAGGTGGGGGAAACGAACTGTTCCCCGCTACGCCTTCTCTCGATCTGGGAAGAACAGAAGGGACAGACGATTGTGAAGTGGCACTGTGAAGAGGTCAGTCGAGAGGATCGAGCAATCGTGGCGTCGGGGTCGTCCTGTCGGTCGGACGCGGCAGGGACATCAGGCGTTGCCAGCGCGAATCATCGTGAAAGGAACTAAATCGCGAATCATCGCGTACCTCGGCGGGGTCAAGGCCAAGCTTGATCGCCTGCTGGAGGTAAGCAAACATCGGATCAATCCAGATTGGGTCGCACTTGGCTGCGAACGCGGCAATCTTGGCGCCATCGCGCCTGATATCGACACTGCCCGGTTCGAGCCGAGCGGCCTCGGCGATG
>JBFWSD010000997.1:0-3469 GCA_050248575.1 Gemmataceae bacterium | reverse complement strand
GATTAGGCAACCCACGTAACTGGTCAGGCCAATTTTCTTGAAGTCGGGCGGGACGTCTGGATAATAAACTCATCGCAACCCTTGATCGAAGAGGAAGCTCCGTGAAGATGGAAACGCTGGCTGTCGCCGTTCTCGTCCTCGCCACGGCGGCAGCACCTGCCGACGATGCCGCCGCGCTCGAGCCCTTCGCCACCTTTGTTGCCAAGCATTGTCTCGACTGCCACAAGGGCAAGGACGCCGAAGCGGGCCTCGATCTCGCGCGCCTCGGCACCAACCTGGCCAATGCCGAGAACATGCGCCGCTGGACGCTGGCCCACGATCGCGTCGCGCTCGGCGAGATGCCCCCCAAAGATTACGCGGACATCAAACCCGCGGAGCGGAAACAAGCACTCGACCAGCTCGCCGACGCACTCAACCGGGCCGATCGCCGCCAGCGCGAAGTCATCTTGCGCCGGCTCAATCGCGTCGAGTACCAGAACACGCTGCGGGATCTCTTCAACATTCGCGTCAACGTGGTAGACATGCTTCCCGAGGACGCCAAGAAGGGCGGCTTCGACAACATCGGCTCTGCCCTCGCCATCTCCACCGAGCAGATGGAAGCGTACCTGAAGGCCGCGGACATTGCCCTCGATGAGGCATTCGGCGAGCCCAAGCCCCCCAAGAAGATCGAGCTGCGCTACCCGCTCATCAAGGACTGCGAGCGCAACATCGACAACCTGTTTCGCAAAGACAAGGAGGGCGTGGTCCTGTTCTCGTCGGGCTATTGCCCGTCGACGATGCGGTCCTTCCGCCCGCAGACGAAGGGCACCTACCGGGTCAAGATCCACGCCAAGGCCATCCAGACCGACAAGCCGCTCGTGATGGCTGTTTACGGCGGCGACGTCATCACCAAGCGCCGCCCGCATCATCTGGTGGGCCACTTCGACATCGCGCCGGGCAAGTGGACCACCGTGGAATTCACCGACTTCGTCGAACGCTTCGACACCTTTCATCCGGTTCCCTTCAAGCTCTGGAAGAAGAACGGGCAGCGCTTCGAGGGCCCCGGGCTGCTCATCGGCGATGTCGAAGTAGAAGGCCCGCTCGAAGAATACCCGCCGCCCAGCCGCCGCAAGCTCTTGCAGGGGATCGATCCCGCCAAGGGGACATTGAAAGACGCCGAGACGATTCTCGCGCGCGTGCTGCCCATGGCGTTTCGCCGCCGCGTGAATCCCGAGGAAGTTCAGCCCTATGTGACTCTCACGCGTGCGGCCCTCGACGCAGGCCGCGGCTTCGAGGACGCACTTCGCATCGGCCTCAAGGCGGTGCTCTGTTCGCCCGAGTTTCTCTATATCGAAGAGCGCGGGGCCGCCGCAAACCGGAAGACCATCGACGACTACGCCCTGGCCAACCGGCTCTCGTACCTGCTGTGGAGCTCGATGCCCGACGAGCAGCTCTTCGAGCTGGCCGCTCAGAGCAAGCTCTCCGACGCAGGCACGCTGCGCAAACAAACGGAACGAATGCTCCGCGATCCGAAGGCGGCGGCCTTCGTCGACAACTTCGCCGGGCAATGGCTGGGCCTGCGCGACATCGATTTCACCGAGCCCGACCAGCGGCTCTATCCCGAGTACGACGATCTGCTTCGCGCCTCGATGGTGCAGGAATCGAAGCTCTACTTCCGTGAAGTGCTCGACAACAACCTCAGCCTGCTCGAGTTCGTCGATTCCGACTGGACCATGCTGAACCAGCGGCTGGCCGAGCACTACGAGATCAAGGACGTGGTCGGGCAGGAGTTCCGCAAGGTCAAGCTGCCCGCCGACAGCGTGCGCGGGGGAGTGTTGACTCAGGCCAGCGTGCTCAAGATCACCGCCAACGGCACCAACACTTCGCCGGTCGTCCGCGGCGTCTGGGTGCTGGAGAAGATTGTTGGCAAGCCGACGCCGCCCCCGCCGCCCAACGTGCCCGCGCTCGAGCCCGATATTCGCGGGGCGGTCACCATCCGCGAACAGCTCGACAAGCACCGCAGCATCGCTTCGTGCGCGGCCTGTCATGCGAAGATCGATCCGCCCGGCTTCGCGCTCGAGATGTTTGACGTCATCGGCGGCTATCGCGACTGGTATCGCAGTGCGGGCGAAGGGGAGCGGGTCGACCGCTACATCGACGACATCGGCCTGCGCCGCGTGCAATATCGCAAGGGCCGCAACGTGGACGGCTCGGGCCAGTTGCCCGACGGGCAGCGTTTCGCCGACGTGCGCGCCTTCAAGAAGCTGCTCCTTCGCGATGCCGACCAGATTGCCCGTTGCCTCACCGAAAAGCTGCTGACCTACGGCACGGGCCGCACGCTCGGCTTCTCCGATCGCGCCGCGGTGCACGACCTTGTTGCCCGCGCCCGGGCGGAAAAATTTGGCTTTCGCAGTCTGCTGCACGAAGTCATTCAGAGCGAAACGTTTCGCCAACCTTGAGGATAGATCATGAGACTCGATCGTCGTACGTTCCTGCGCGGCAGCGGTGTGGCCCTGGCTTTGCCGCTGCTGGACGCCATGGCGCCCCGGGGATCGGCCGCGACCGAGCCCGCGAAGCGCCGACTGGTGGCCATCAATATCGGCCTCGGCCTGCACGTGCCGAATCTCGTGCCGACCAAGGCAGGCCGCGATTTCGAGCTCACTCCGTATCTGGAGCCGTTGCGCGGGTTTCGCCAGGACCTCACGGTCATCTCGGGCACGTCCCACCCGAACGTCGACGGCGGGCACCTGGCCGAGAACTCGTTCCTGACAGCGGCGCCGCATCCAGGCAGTGCCGCCTTCAAGAACACCGTGTCCATCGATCAACTCGCCGCCGAGAAGATCGGGCTGGCCACGCGCTTCGGTTATCTCGCCCTCAGCCTGGCGGGCACCAGTCTGTCTTACTCGCGGAGCGGCGTTGCGGTCCCCTCGCAAACGCGGCCCTCGCAGCTGTTTGCCCAGCTCTTCCTCGAGGGCAAACCGAACGAAAAGCAAGCACAGGTGCGCCGCCTGCAAGAGAATCGCAGCGTCATGGACGTCGTGCTCGACAAGGCCACGCGCATGCGCAGCCGTCTCGGGGCCAATGATCGCGCCAAGCTCGACGAGTATTTCAACGCCGTGCGCGAAACCGAAGTGCGGCTGGCCAAGGCGCAAGACTGGGAAAACAAGCCGAAGCCAAAGGTCGACGTGCCGGCGCCGCGCGACATCAACGACAACACCGACATCATTGCCCGGGCCCGCCTGATGTACGATCTGATGCACCTGGCCCTGCAAACCGATTCCACGCGGCTGATCACCTTCCACAAGAACGGCATCAATGCCGTGCCGCAGATCACCGGCGTCACCCAGGATTATCACAACCTGTCGCATCATGGCCGCGACCCCGAGAAGCTCAAGGAACTGCAGGTCATCGAAACCGCACAGCTGTCCATCTTTGCCGAATTCCTCGACAAGCTGCGCAAGACGCGGGAGGGGGATGCGACGCTGCTCGA
>JBFWSD010000996.1:0-3470 GCA_050248575.1 Gemmataceae bacterium | reverse complement strand
TGACTCGCCACTGTGCAGGTGATCAGAGAACCTGATTTTCAGAGAACCAGATTTGTTGCGCCCTTTCAGGGCTTTGTCTATATTCAACGCCCTGTCCCAGGGCGACGCCGAAGGACACTTCCTGCCGGAAGTGTCCTTCGGCTCTGCCCTGGGCTGGTTTGTTTCACCCCGTTGGGGTGACGTTTCTGAGTCCTTCGCGGGCAACGCCGTCTACCGGCGCCCGAAAAAGAGCTGCGTCCCCTTTTTAGTAAAAAGAGCTGCGTCCCCTTTTTGCTCACTCCTTGCCCGGGGGCCGCACTCCCTTGCCCGCTTGCTTGGCGGCCGAATCACCCAGCTCTTCGCGGGCCTGGTCGGCCAGCGCCTGCAACTTCTTCACGATCTCGGGATGCTGGTCGGCCACGTTCTTCGTCTCGCCAATGTCGTTGTCGAGATCGTAAAGGGCCAGCCCGGTCTTGGCCTGGGAATAGTTCGCCGGCTTGCCGTCCTTGCCGCCCGGTTTGCCCGCGAGCGTGCGGTAGTCGTGAGGGAAATGCAGCTTCCACTTGCCGCTGCGAATGGCTTGCAAGTGGCGGCCCCAGTAGAAGTAGTAGGCCTCGTGGGGCGTCATGGCGTCTTGCTGCCCGGAGAGAAGCGGCCAGATGTCGAGGCCGTCGATCTTGTTCCTGGGCTGTTCGGCGCCGGCCAGCCTGGCGAAGGTGGGCAGCACGTCGATGGTGGCGGCGAGCTCGTTGCAGACTTTCCCCGCCGGGATCTGCCCGGGCCAGCGCGCGATGCAGGCTTCGCGCTGACCGCCGTCCCAGGTAGTGCCCTTGCCTTCGCGGAGCGGGCCGGCGGATCCGGCGTGATTGCCATACGAGAGCCACGGGCCATTGTCGGACGTGAAGAGCACCAGCGTCTTGTCGTCGAGGCCTTGCTTCTTGAGTTCGGCGAGGATCTGCCCGACCGACCAGTCGATTTCCATGATGACGTCGCCGAACAGCCCTTGCCTGGACTTGCCCTGGAACTTGTCGGAGACATAGAGGGGCACGTGGGGCATGCTGTGGGCCACGTACAGGAAGAAGGGCTTGTCCTTGTTCTTCTGGATGAACTTGACGGCCCGCTCGGTGTACCAGGTGGTGAGGTTGCGCTGGTCGGCCGCGGTCACCTTGGGATTGACGATCTTCTCGTTGTCGAAGAGGGGCAGATCGGGAAAGCTCTTGCCCGCCGTGGGATGGAAGGGCCACATGTCGTTGGAATAGGGCAGCCCGAAGTATTCATCGAAGCCATGCCGCGTGGGCAAGAACTTTGGCAGATGGCCCAGGTGCCACTTGCCAAAGATGCCGCTCGCGTAGCCGCGCGGCTCGAGTGCCTGGGCGATGGTCATCTCGTCGGCGCTGATGCCGATCTTGCTCGCCGGGCCCAGCGCCCCCAGGATGCCGACGCGGTTGGGATAGCAGCCCGTCAGGAGGGCTGCACGCGAGGCAGAGCACACGGCCTGGGCGGCGTACCAGTTCGTGAAGCGCATCCCTTCCCGGGCCATCTTGTCGAGGTTGGGGGTCTCGAAGTCCTTGGCGCCGAAGCAGCCGACGTCGCCGTAGCCCTGATCGTCCGTGAAGATGACGACGAAGTTGGGCTTGGCGGGCCGCTCGGCCGCGGGCAGCCCGCCAGCCGTCAGCAGCACGGCGGCCATCACCAGCAACGAAATCGCGCAGCGTCTGTTCATGATGCATCCCAGGTAGGAGGAGGGGGGAGTCAACTTGGCCCAGTATGTCGTGCGGAGAGGTGCCCGTCAATTTCCCAACGCGTTCAGCCGCGGGCGAGTGCGGGGAGGTGCTCAGTGATGATGGTGGGCGTAGACGCCCATCTCGGCGCCGAAGACCTGTGCGAGTGTTTCGCCGGTGAGCACCGAGGGCGGGCCCTGGCACTTGATGGCGCCGTCCTTCAGGCATAGCACCAGGTGAGCGTGCTTCGTGACCATGTGCGTATCGTGCGAGACCAGCAAGATGGTCACGCCCATGTTGCGGTTGAGGTCGGCGATCAGTTCGTAGAAGCGCTGCTGGTCCTTGAAGTCGATGCCGGCGGCGGGCTCGTCGAGCAAGAGCAGTTCGGGCTCGGGATGCAGGGCCAGGGCCAGCAGCACGCGCTGCAATTCACCGCCGGAGATGTTCTCCACCGGACTATCGAGGAGGTGGCCCGCGCCAACTTTCTCGAGCAGTGCAGTCATGGTCTGGCGGGCGGCCCGCGTGACGCCGAAGAAGAGCGGGCGCGTCTGCAAGGCGAGCGCCATCAGGTCGCGCACCGTCAACGGCATGCGCGCGTCGATCTGCAACTTTTGCGGTACGTAGCCGACATGCTCGGGGGTGGGATGCGAATGATCGTGGCCGCAGTGGAAGCGAATCTGCCCCGCGTAGGAAACTTCCTTCAGGATGGCGCGAAGGAGGGTGGTCTTGCCGGAACCGTTGAGGCCGAGCAGGGCGGTGATCTGCCCGCGGCCCAGCTCGGCCTGGATGCCGTGCAGGATCTCGACCCCGCCCAGGGTCACATGCACGTCGTCAATGGAGACCAGCGGTTTCATTGCTTGAGCGCCTCGGCGAGGGCGTCGATGTTCTGTTTCATCTTCTTGACGTAGAATTCCGCGCCCAGGTCATCGGGGGCGCCGGTCTCGAGCGGGTCGACGTAGATGACCTGAACCTTGATCTTGGAACGGGCCAGCTCGTCCACGATCTGCTGGGCAATCTCGGGCTGATACTGCGGCTCGATGGCGATCACCCGCACCCCCTCGTTCTTGCAGCGATCGATCAGCCGCTTGTACTGCTGCGCCGAGGGCTGCGTGCCGGGCCGCACCATCACCACATCGGCGACCTTCAGGCCGAACGCGCGGGCAAAGTAGCGCAACGAATCGTGAAATGCGATGAACTGCCGCTTCTCCTTGGGGACGTCGGCAAACGCCTTGTCACCATAGGCCTTCAGCTCCTCGAGCTTCTTCAGGTAGGCGGCCTCGTTCTTCTGATAGCGTTCGGCATGGGCCGGGTCGCGTTTCTGCAGGTCGGCCGACAGCTTTTGCACCATCTGCGTGGCCTCGGGAATGCCGAGCCAGGCGTGCGGATCATACTCGCCGTGCGCGTGCCCATCCTGCCCGGCGGGCAAATCAGCCACCTTGATCTTGTCTTTCAGATCCTCCGCGAGCGGCACGATGGGCAGGTCGGGCATGCCCGATCCGTCCCGGAGCTTCGCGCAGAAGGGATCGTCGAGTTCGAGGCCATTGATGTAGAAGACGTCGGCCTTGCGCAGCTTGAGGATGTCTTGCGGGCGCTGCTGGTAATCGTGCGGCCCGGTGCTGGTCAGCAGCGACAGGACGGCGACCTGGTCGCCGGCCACGTTCCTGGCAAAGGAATCGATGGGCGGAAACGAGGTCAGCACGTGAGGATGCCCGGCAGGCCAGGGATCCTCGACCTTTTTGCAGCCCGGCGCGAGGAGGACAGCCGCCAGGA
>JBFWSD010000995.1:0-3473 GCA_050248575.1 Gemmataceae bacterium | reverse complement strand
GCGGGCCACGATGTGTGAGCCATGCTTCCCTTTTTTTTGCCAACGAGGAAATTGGGCTAGCAGCCCGCGGGCCGCTTGCACACCTTGGCTTGCACACTGACGGCCTTTTTCGAGTTTGCTCCATGTCATTCCAGGATCCCAGGTTGAGGCGAAAATCGCCGAAAGTAGCCTGTGCAAGTGTGCAACCGGCGTGACCAAGAGCCCCACTCCATGCAGCTGGCGCCTGCTCGCCTGTTGGGTTCACGAAGCGCGCAATCGTGCCCTTTGTCTTGATGATGCGCCGGGCAGGGGAAAAGTCCGTGTCAGGTTTGTCTGTCTTGGCGTCGGGAGCGCGAGCGTTGATGCCCCCGGCTCGCCATCTTGCGCATCTTAGCCCGCGTCGGCTTGCTCTGGCGTTCTCACGCCGGGCCCGCTATCAGGACCGGTTCTTTGGCACATGCCCGTCGATGACAGGGTTGCTCCCGTGATTCCATTCCTGAAGCGCTTCTTCTTGCTGGATTCGGCGCGGCCGCGCAATGCGGCCATGGAAGGGCTGCGCGGGCTGGCGGTGCTGCTGGTCTTCTTCGTTCATTTCGCGGCCGCCTTCGCCGTCCACTTCACGGACATTGGCTTCAAGCAGCGCCTCGGCGAATCGCTGTTCGTGACGGCGCGCGAGCAAGGGAGCGCGGGCGTTTTTCTGGTCGCGCTCAGTCGGCAGCAATACGGCGTCGACCTGTTCTTCTTGCTCAGCGGCTTCTTGATCATGCGCCTGGCCGCCCGCGGGCAGGCCGACGCTTACGTGCCCTTCCTGTGGCGGCGCTGGCTGCGCATCTACCCCGCGTTCTTGCTCTCCTTGCTGGCGGGCGTCTGGCTGAGGGATATCAGGATCCTGGGCCGGGAACCGCACTGGTCGACGTTGGCGACCGGCGAATTCTTGCAGAATCTCTTGTTCTTGAATGGTTGCCCGGGCGTGCGTTGCCCGCCCTACAACTACGTCACCTGGTCGCTGTTTCCTGAGTTCGTCTTTTACCTGGCATTTCCCGGGCTGCTGGCCCTGTGGCAGCGCCGCGCCAGGACTGGCGGGCTGGCGTCGATCGTGTTGCTGGCCGCGTCCGTCTTGCTGTGCCGGTGGCTCGAGCGCTTCCCCATGTTTCTATGCGGCGCCCTGCTGGGGATGGCGCGCGACGAGGACCTGGCCGAGCTGGCCCGGTCCATGCCGACCTGGGCGGTGGCGGCGGTCTACCTGGCGGTGACTGGCGTCTACATGGTGTTTCAGCCCAGCTTTGCGTATTTCGTGCCCTTCTATGCCTGTGCCGCGGCCCTGCTCTTTGTCAAAGCGTGCTTCGCCGAGGGCTGGCTGCAACGGCTCTTCGCCTGGACGCCGCTACGCGGGCTCGGCAATATCTCGTATTCCTTCTACCTGGTCCACGGGCTCTGCCTGACCTTCTTGCAGACCATCGCGCCTCCGCTACTGATGGGGCTGCGCGCACGGGTTGTGTTTCTGATTTTCCTGATTGCCAGCTTCACGCTGTCGATGGTCATGAGCATCGTGCTCTTCGCCATCGCGGAGCGGTGGTACTTCCGCTGGCGCGCGGGCTCGCAACAGGCCGAGATGGCCCCGCCCCATGCGCGGGCCGCATGATTGAGCCTGATCCGACCACCGGCCAAGCTCTGCGACCACTGATGGGGTCGCCATCCGGTGGTCTACGCTGCGCTTCACCAGCGGCTACGCTGCGCTTCGACCATCGGCATGGAATCAGGCAGCTTTCAGCTCGCGCAGGTTTTGCTCGATGGCGGCAACTTGCTTCTGCAGGTCGGCGACGGCTTCGCGCTGTTGCTGGACCACTTCGGGCGGGGCCTTGTCGCGGAAGCTGGGATTCTCCAGCTTGGCCTTGCTGCTCTGCAGGAACTTGGTTTTCTCGGCCAGCTGCTTCTCGAGCCGCTTGATCTCGGCGCCCAGATCGATCAGCCCTTCCAGCGAGACATAGGCTTCGAAGTCGGTGTGAACGTGGGTGGCCGCCTGCTTCGGCTTCTCGGCCGCCGGGCCGCACTCGAGCTGCCCAATCCCGGCCAGCTGTTTGATGAAGGGGGCCAGCGTGTGAAAGTCGGCAGCGATCGGCTCCTTTGCCTTGATGTGCAGCTCGAGGGGCCGCTTCGGATCGATCATGTAGCGGGCACGAACGTCGCGGACGCCGCGGACCAGGTCCTGCAACCGACCGATGCGCTGTTCCATGACCCCATCGTGCCAGGTGTCTGGAAACTGAGGCCAGGGAGCGATGACCACGCTTTCGGCCGCCGGTTCCGGGCCGGGCAAGCCGCGCTCGAAGGCCGTCTCGTTCAAAACTTGCCAGATCGATTCGGCGACGAAGGGCATGATCGGCTGGATCAGCCGCAGGATCGCATCGAAGACGCCGGCGAGGACGCGCTGGGCCTGCGGCCTGGCGGCGGGGTCGTTCAGGCGGCCCTTGCTCATCTCGACGTACCAGTCGCAGTACTCGGACCAGGTGAAGTCGTAGAGCGTGCGGGCCGCCTCGCTGAACTTGAACGCTTCGAGCTGCGCCGTGACATCGCGTGTGATCACTGCCAGCCGGCTCAAGATCCAGCGATCCTCGATGGGCAGGTCGTCGAGCTTGAGCGCGTGCGGCGTGTAGCCCTCGAGGTTCATGAGCAGGAAGCGGGCCGCGTTCCAGATCTTGTTGGCGAAGTTGCGGCCCATCTCGAACTTCTCGGCCGCTTGCCGGGCGGTGGGCAACTCGGATTCGGTGTGCCACTGCCCGCCCGGGCGAAACGCCTGCTTGCACTTGGGACACTTGATCTGTTCGCGCGGCCGCTGCGCCTTGCGGTCCATGTGCTCTTCCTTGATCGGGACCAGCTCATCGCAGTTGGGGCAGACATTCGAGACGGGCAGCCTGCTGTCCTGATTCTCGGTGGCCAGGTGGACCATGGTGAAACGGAGCGCGTCGGTGCCGTAGCGCTCGATGATGTCGAGCGGATCGACGCCGTTGCCCTTCGATTTGGACATGCCCTCGCCGAAGCCGTCGAGGATCTTCGGGTGGATGTAGACATCCTTGAAGGGGATGTTCTTGAGGTTGAACAGCCCGGCCAGCACCATGCGGGCAACCCACAAGGTGATGATGTCGCGGCTGGTGACCAGGACGCTGGTGGGATAGTAGTAAGCCAGCTCGGGCGTTTGCTCGGGCCAGCCCAGCGTGGAATGGGGCCACAACGCCGAGCTGAACCAGGTATCGAGAACATCGGGATCTTGCTCGAGCGGATACTTCGCGCCAACGGCATCGGCGGGCAAATCCCCTTCGAGGGCACAGACCAACCACTGGGCATTCTCTTCATCGAGCCGCCAGGCGACGTCGGTGCGGTCGGCTAAGGCCCGCTTCAGCTCGGCTTCCGGGCAGCGGCAGTACCAGATGGGGATGCGATGGCCCCACCAGAGCTGCCGGCTGATGCACCAGTCGCGCTTCTCGCCCAGCCAGTCGAGG
>JBFWSD010000994.1:0-3482 GCA_050248575.1 Gemmataceae bacterium | reverse complement strand
CCGATGAATTGCTCCAGGAAGTCAACCTCTTCATCTGGCGGAACGTGGATCAGTTCGAGATCGGCACGGATTTCGGGGCCTGGGCGTACAAGATTGCTTATTTCCATGTGCTGACTTATCGCAAACGCATGGCGAGGCAGAAGCTTCGCTTCAGCGACGATCTGATCGAGCAGCTGGCGGAGTCGGCCCCGGTGAGTGCTGAGCGCGGTGACCGACGACAGGATGCCCTGGAACGTTGCCTGGAAAAGCTCGGCCCCGAAGATCGCGAACTGTTGCGGCTGCGTTACGAGGTAGGGGGCACGGCCCAGGTCCTGGCCAGCCAGCTCAAGCGCACCGCCAAGGCGATCTACTACGCTCTCAATCGCATTCATCTCAACTTGCTGGGCTGCATCGAGAACTCTCTGAGCGCGGAGGCCGGCACATGAGCCCCCAAGAAAAGTATGAACTCGGTCGGTTGATCGCTCTCTTCGCCGATGGCGCCATCACTGCCGGTGAGCTCGAGGCGCTCGAAGGGATGCTGCGTGATAGCCCGGAGGCGCAGGCCTTTTATCACGACTACCTGGCCCTCGATGTCAACCTGGGCTGGAACTTTGCTGATGCCGCTCCGCCTGCCTTTGATCCGGAAGAAGCCGAGCGCGTGGTGGCGGCCCGCAAGCAAGGATCGCGGCGTCGGTTGCTTGGTGCGTTCGCGCTGGTGTCGGGCATGGCTGCTGCCGTGGTGCTGGCGATCGTGCTCGGCGGCGACAAGCAGCCCTTCACTCCTCCCGTGCAATCGCCTGTGGCCATTGCCCGCCTGGTCGAACAGTCCGGCACTAACGAAGTCTTGGCTGTCGACGGTTCGGTGTCGACTGCGCGGCAAGGGCAAGAGTTGCCCTCCGGGGTGACTGTGAAGACCGGTGAAGGGGATTGCTTCCTGGTCCTCGAATTCCTGGATGGGACCAAGCTGGAACTGTCTGCCGACACCACGGTTCACCTGTCGGAAGGGGCAGCTGAGGCGAAGGGCAAGCAGGTCTTCGTCTCGCGCGGCTTCGTGCATGCCGACGTGGTCAAGCAGCCCGCGGGCAGGCCGCTGGTGATGACCACGCCGCACGCCGTGGTCGAAGTCGTGGGCACGCGCTTCACGGCCTCGGCGGCCTCGGAATCCACCCGTGTGGAAATGGAGTCGGGCAGCGTCGCCATGACGCGCCGCGCCGACGGCAAGAAGATCGAGGTCAACGCCGGCCGTTATGCGGTGGCAGATCGCAACGAGGCCGACGGCGCTTTCACGCCGCGACCGCTGTCGCCGCGCGTGAAGAAGTCGCGCGTGCTGGCCAGTTCCTTGCCCGGGCCCGTCCTGTCGATCGATCTGAGCCGCGACGACGGCAGCGTGGCCGTGGGCAACTGGGACGGCTCGGTGCTCGAATGGAACCTGGATGACGATCAGCCCCTTCGCCTGTTCCAGGCGCAATCGAGCAAGATCCGGGCGGTCGCCTATTCGCCCGACGGCAAGCTGCTGGCCACCTGCGGCGATGACAAGACTGTGCGCGTGCGCGAGCGGGCCACGGGCAAGGTTCTCTACCCGCTGCCGAAGTTTCACCTGGAAGTGAACGATCTGGCCTTCTCGCCCGATGGCCGATTCCTGGCACTGACGCCAGCCATGGCGGAGCGCAAGGAACGGCCCCCGGTCAGGCTCTACGACGCACGGACGGGCTTGCTGATCCGGACGTTGCCCGTGCCCACGGATCATGCGAGCTGTCTGGCCTTCTCAGCGGACGGCAAGCTGCTGGCCGCCGGCGGGCTCGATGGGCTGGTGCGCATCTGGAACGTGGACACCGGCGCAGAGATCGCCGTGCCGGCGGGGCATGCCGAGCGCATCACGGCCCTGGCGTTTGCACCGCGCGGCGGGCTGCTGGCCACCGGTTCGCGCGACGGCGTCATCCAGCTCTGGAACACCACCACCTGGCAACTGCAGCGCGAAATCACGCGGCACGCCCAGGACGTGAAAGCACTCACTTTCACCCCGGATGGCAACTGGCTGGCCTGTGCCGGATTGGGTCTCGTACGCATCTACAACGTCCACACGGGCGACGAGCGCCTCACCTTTTCCGGCCATCGGTATCTGGTGACCGACGTGCGCATCACCAGTGACGGCACGTCGATGATCACCTCGGGCTGGGATCGCACCGTCCGTATCTGGGACCTCAGTGTTCTGGAACCGTGATTCTGGATTTTCATTCGGGAATTCCGGTGGCCTCGCGCCATTTGCTAGTAACGTCAGACTTTGGGCGGATCGAGCGTAATGGTGGGCCTTAGGTTGCTCGATTCGCCCAATTTTTTTCCCGACCCCCGAACACCCTCCTGCCAAGCCTCCGCATGCACACCACGACGCGCTGGTTGACTCCTGTGCTCATTCTGGCTTGCACCTCGGTTGCCTGGGGGGCAGATGCCGCCACTTTCGCGCAGGACATTCAGCCCATCTTGAAGCAGCATTGCGTGGGCTGTCACGGTGCGGACAGGCAAGAGTCGAGTATCCGCCTGGATCGTCTCGAGGCCTATCGAAGCGAGGACAGCCCGCTCTGGACCAAGGTCCATGAAGCCATCGCCACGGGGGCCATGCCGCCCCGCGCGCGGCCCCGCCCGGAACAGAAGCAACAGCAAGCCTTGCTGGCCTGGATTGAACTCGAGCAGAAACGGGCCGGGGTCGATCAGCTCCGGCGTTTGAATCGCCGCGAGTTGTCGGCAGCCCTTCAAGATGTTACCGGGCTGCCCATCGCTTATGCCGACGCCTTGCCGGGCGACGGCAAGCTGGGCGGCTTCGACACCGGGGCCACAGCCCTGCAAGATGCGGCCGATTCGATCGATCAGGTCATGCAGATTACCCGCCGCGCGGTCGACGGCATCCGTTTCCTCGAGCCAGCAACCAGTGAATCTTTGGCGCTCAACCTGCGTGAGGCCGCCGATCCGCGCAAGGCTCTCGAGTCATGGAAAGACAAAGGGCTGACCATCAAGACTCGTGCCTTCAGCAAACCCGGACACGGGCTGCTCCTCGAGCCCCGCTGGGTCGGCGAACGCGATGCCACCACCATCAGCGTGCCTGCGCCCAACGGCAAGCACGGCGTGCTCAGGTTGAAACTCGTTGTTTCCGCGTTCCAGCCGATGGCGAAGCTGCCCGCGCCGCACCTCTGGGTTGTGGTTGCCGGCAAGGACATCGACTATGGCGAGATCACCGGCACTCTCGATCGACCGCAAGAGCTCACCTACCACGTCCAGCTCGACGACCTGGCCATCGATACGCGCGGCATCCAGGTCAAGCTCATCAACCGGGTCGAGGTGCCCTACGCAATCGAAGGCTTTGCCAATGATGACCTGAGCAAGCCTGAGGAAAACGTCCCGGGCGGCACCGGGCTGTTCCGCCCGTCGTTCGACAGGCAACGCACTGCCCCTGAGAAGCAGCCCGCTCCGTTCATCGTCCTGCAACGCCTCGAGATCGAGCCGGGCTACAC
>JBFWSD010000993.1:0-3487 GCA_050248575.1 Gemmataceae bacterium | reverse complement strand
ACGGGTTGGTTGGATAGGTGGCCGAGAAGACGGACAGGGCCAGACAGACATAGCCAAAGCTGCGGCCCCTGCGGCACTGGCTGAGCTTGTCGGCCACGGGCAGCGCTGCGAGCAGCAGCAGCGGCGTCAGCCACATCAGCCAGCGCGGGCCGGACGACCAGCCGCCGTAGTTGTTCGACTTGTAGATATAGAAGCCGACAATCAGCACGAGCAAGAACAAGGTCAGGATGATGAACTGGGCGGGCACGGGCCGCGCGGGCGGAGCGCGGTTATCGGCGGTGCCGTTCGCCCGCCGCATGCCGAACAGCAAGCCCGCCAGCGACAGGAAGAACACCGGCGTCAGCGAGAAGAGGCCGTGGTGGCCCAGCAACAGGTTGAAGGCATAGAGCGGCTTGGGCTCTTCCAGGAAGTCGATGCCCGCTTTCTTCTGGCCCGGCTCCTGGCGCCAGTGGCTGCCCTCGTATTCGTACCACTCGGTGCCGAACTTGGCGTAGATCGGCGTCCACAGGCCGACGGCCATGTAGTTGGTCATCAGGAAGGCGGCCACCGGGATGAGTCCGGCGGGCACAAAGAAGAGCAGCGTCTTCAACGGTTCGCGATAGGCCAGCAGCAGAAAGAGTGCCGCCGCGAAACCGGCCGCGGGCAGCTCGAGCGCGGCGGTCAGCCCGGCGAAGAAACCGCTGGCTAGGAAGAGGGGGATCGGTCCACAGGGACAGGTTGCCGACGCGGCGGGGCGCGGCGATGTACTGTCGGCATCCTCGACTACTTCTGTGGGCGCATTGGCATCGTCATTCCCCCCCTCGCCGTGTCTCCCTGTCTCCGCGTCGGCTTTCAAGCGCCACGAGTCCCACAGCAAGAGGGCCGGAAAGAGGGCAAACAGCGCACTGCACGTGGCCAGCGTGTGATTGTTGAAGGTGATCAGGAACGGCGTGATCATCGTGCCGAAGCAGGCGGCCGCCATGACCAGGAGGCGGCCCCACTCGCTGTGCCCGTAGCGCTCGATCAGCTTCGACAGCGCCCACAGGTAGACCAGGAAGGGCAGCCAGTTGAGCGTGAACAGGATGGCGCCCACCACCAGCCAGCGATCCTCGACGATCGACCAGCCGAACAGGCGATGCAGCAGCCAGTATTCGCCCGCGGCGACCACCGAGAGCAAGGGGGGCTTGCTCGAATAGAAGTTGCTGGTCTGCGGATCGAGCACCTTGTCGACGGTCTTGTAGCCGTCTTCGAAGACGATGCCGCGATCGCCATATTGATTGGTGCCGCCCGATTCGCCGGGGGCGCGGCGGCCGATGACGAAGGTCCCTTCCTCGACGAGGCTGCGCACGGTGGCCCAGCGCGAGCGATCGTTCGAGCTGAAGGTCGGCATCTCGGTGGGGCGGAGCTCGGGCCAGAGCCGCTTGCCCGCGCGCGGCTCGGTCTTGTCGCGATGCAGCGAGGGCTCGTAGAGCAACTCGGCGGAGGCGATGCGCGCGCCGGCAATCCCGGCGGCGGCGGCGATCAACAGTCCATAAAGAGTCAGGCGGGCGCTGCCCGTTTCGCACGCGGAAGTCATGAGGCGTCGGGGGGTTGGGAGCCAGTGCGGTCGGCGATACTGTAGGCGTCTTCATCCTTGCTCATGTAGGCGGTGATCAGCTCGGCCAGGAAGCCGATGCTCATCATGAGCGCGCCGACCAGCAGGGCGGCGACCGCGTAGATCAACAGCGGCCGCTCGTGTAAGGGGGCAAAGTCCTCCGGATACCACAGCCGCAGCAGCCAGGTCACGGCCAGGTAGCCCATGCCCAGGTTGCCCAGCAGGAAGCTGAGCAGCCCGATCGAGCCAAGCAGGTGCTGGGGCCGCTGCCCGAAGCCGGTCAGGAACTTGACGGTGAGCAGATCGAGGAAGCCCTTGACGAAGCGGCGCATGCCGTACTTGGAGTGGCCGAACTTGCGCTGGCGATGGTTGATCTCCATCTCGCCCACGCGGAAGCCGCGCGCGGCCGCCAGCACCGGGATGAAGCGGTGCAGCTCGCCGTACAGTTTCACTTCCTTGAAGATCTCGGCCCGGTAGCACTTCATGCCGCAGTTGTGATCGTGCAGCGAGACGCCGGTGAGCCAGCTCACCATGAAGTTGAAGACGCGGCTGGGATAGACCTTGTGCCAGGGATCGAGACGGCGCCGCTTCCAGCCGCTCACCACGTCGAACTTGGTCTCGAGGGTTTCGAGGAAGCGGGGGATCTCGTTGGGATCGTCTTGCAGGTCGGCGTCGAGGGTGAGGATGCGTTCGCCGCGGGCGGCGCGGAAACCCGCGCTGAGGGCAGCCGCCTTGCCGAAGTTGCGGCGAAAGCGAACGCCGCGGACGCGGCTGTCGCGGCCCGCCAGATCGTTGATCACCGTCCACGAGCCGTCGTTGGAGCCGTCATCGACGAAGACGATCTCCGCGTCGAGCTGGTGCTTGTCGACCACGGCGACAATCTCGCCGTGCAGCGTTTCGAGGCTGTCTCTCTCGTTGTAAACCGGAATGACGATGGAGATCATGTGTCCGTCCTGGCGGGTCTGGGCTTGCCATGCTTTACCTGTTTTACTTGTTCCGCGCGTGGTTCGCCAGTACGGGGCAGTTGGACTTTTTCCGCGGGCAAGGGCGCGAGTAGAATGCCGCCCGCCAGCAAGGAAGCTGGCGTCACGTGTCGGCCCGCGCCGCGCCGGAACCGCGGCCCACTTCGACTTTTCATCTCGGTCGTTCACCCACGCCTGGGCAGGCACGTCCCGCGATCTCATGGAGGAGAGAGGCATGCCTTCCTGCGCATCGATGTTCGCGCTGGCCATCTTGCTGGCGCCGCCCGACACCCAGCTGGTCGATCTCGACGGTTACCAGTACTTGCGGCCCGACCTGCAAGGCATCTGCGTGCAGCTCGAGATCCTCGACCCGCGCGAGCTGCGCTATGTGCTGGTGCGCAGCGAGGACTTCGCCTCCGACGTGACCTTGCTGCGCCGCCGGCACACGGAACTGGCCGATGCGCCGCCGCTCGCCGATGCGCTGCGCTTCCCGGATCGCGAGATGGTCAACGACTTCCTGGCCTTCAATCGCACCTATCACGAGAACCTG
Source organism: Gemmataceae bacterium (assembly GCA_050248575.1). Taxonomy (GTDB): domain Bacteria; phylum Planctomycetota; class Planctomycetia; order Gemmatales; family Gemmataceae; genus JBFWSD01. Next base: position 402 of record JBFWSD010000993.1, on the reverse strand, counting down.
GAATCCAACTACGGGCTGCACCTGTCGCGCACCGAATTCTACAAGGCGGCGCTCGATGAGAATGAACAGCTCTATCGCGTCTGGGAAGCGGTCCGCGACGCACGCTGCGAATACTACTACGTGTCGGTGCGCCGGCAGGCCCTGAAGAAGCTGCGCGACCAGGTCGGCGCGGAGCGTTACTTCAGCGGCAACCTGCCGCCGCACGTGCCGCTCTGGCGCTTCCATCGCGTGGACTGAGACATCACGACATCGGCAGATAGTTGAAGAGCAGGTAGGCCAGCCCCAGCGTCCAGAAGACGTTGAAGGTCTGGGCAATCAGAAACGCTGCCGCGGGGCGGAAGCCATCCAGCTTCCAGAGGTCGGCGAAGCGCGTTTCCAGCCCGATGCAGACGAAGGCCATGG
>JBFWSD010000992.1:0-3488 GCA_050248575.1 Gemmataceae bacterium | reverse complement strand
GGCGAGGCGCCCGGCCAGAACCGCAGCCAGGGGCAGCCCGTCGATGCAGGGGATGTTCGCGACCTTGATCCGGCCGCTCTCGGGATCGACCACCCCCGCGATCGAGATCGCCACCGTCGCGTCCGGCCCGGCGGGCGAGCGCGCCAGCACCTCCTCGATGGCGGCCACGAACGCGTCGAGATCATCGAGCGGCGTGCCCACCCGGCCGAGCGGGAGCAGGTCGGACACGCCGCGCGCGCACGCACCCTTGATGCCGGAGCCGCCGATATCGAGGCAGTCGATCATCCGTCCTCGATTCTCCCGTTGTAGAAGCCGATGCCGCGAGCGACGATAGGGTGCGGCGACTGGGGCGCAGGCCCTCCATGCCACCTGGAGCAGGTGCCTGGCCAGACCCGGACCGTGGTGATCCCGCCCAAGGCCGGCTCGCCTTCCTGGCGGCCTCGGTGCCGGCCTGGCACGCCGATGCCGCAGGGGCGGTCCCGACAAAAGGCTCCGTGGCGGGCTGCGCTTGGGTTCGGACGTGCGGCGTCCGAATTCGTTTGTGCAAAAAACGTCGAGCGGTTGGGCGGCTCGGGTTCGTGTGTGCGTGGCGGGAAATCGTTTGTGTAAAAAAGCCGAGCGGCCGGGCGGCCCGGGTTCGGACGTGCGCGGCGGGTGGATGCGGACGGGTCCGGCGCCATGGCAACTTCCAGTCTCTAGGATTAAAAGCCTCGCACCATCTCATATCTCGACGACGAAGTCGAGAGCGGCGTTGACCGGGCGGTAACGTGCACCCGCATGACTTTGGGCTCAGGCCGCCCATCCGCCAGGCATCGGCTTGCCATTGCCCTGAGTGTGGGTGAGTGCACTCCAGGCAAAGACGCGCATCTGCCGTCTGGAGAAAATTTGTCCTGACCCCGTTTTCTCGTTTTCTCCGTCGTTTCCCTTCGAGGCGGTCCTGGGGGGCCTTCCCTTTGCGCGGAAGATCGACGGGAGTAAGGTGCGTTTCGCGATAAGAGCGCCTAACAGAACCATCGTTCGACGAATTTGGCGCAGATGACGGCGGCGGCGAGGTGGTGGAAGGCCTGGAGGATGTCGGTGCGGCGCTCGTGGCGGACGGCGAGGCGGCGGAAGCGGGCAAGCCAAGCCAAGGTGCGCTCGACGACCCAGCGGTGCCGGCCCAGCCGGTCGGAGCGGTCGACGCCGCGCCGGGCGATGCGCGGCGTGACGCCCCGTGCGCGGCAGGCTTGGCGGCAGGCTGCGTGATCATAGGCCTTGTCGGCATGGAGCTTTTTGGGCCGGCGGCGGGGACGGCCACGGCACTGGCGGAAGGGGCGCACCGCGTCCAGCAGACGGCTGTCGTGGCGGTTGGCCGGGCTCAGGCGAACGGCGAGCGGGATGCCGTTCGCGTCGACCAGAAGATGACGCTTGCTGCCCGGGCGGCCGCGATCGGTCGGGTTCGGGCCGGTCTGTTCGCCCCCCTTTTCGCCGCCACCGCGGCACTGTCCAAGGCGCAACGCGACCAGTCGATGGCGTTGGCCCGGCCGAGCCGGTCAAGCAGCACCTGGTGCAGCCTTTCCCAGATCCCGACCCGCTGCCAGTCACGCAGCCGGCGCCAGCAGGTCATCCCGCAGCCGCAGCCCATCTCGCGTGGCAGCATCTCCCAGGGAATGCCGGACTTGAGTACGAACAGGATCCCGGTGAGCACGGCTCGGTCGGAGACCGGCGGGCGGCCACCCTTGGGGCGCGGCCGGGGCGGCGGCAGCAGGGGCGCGATCTCGGCCCACAGCGTGTCGGGAACAAGCGGTCTGGCCATGTCCCGACCAACCGACGCTGCCGCACTCGGTTCCAGGTTCTGTTAGGTGCTCTAAGCTGGTACGCCGATCATCGTGGCGGGAAGCATGATTGATACTCCTGACGACAAGCGCGATTTCTTCATTAGCTTCAACCAAGCCGATCGTGCCTGGGCTACCTGGATTGCCTGGACCTTGGAAGCTGCGGGCTACTCGGTGTTCTTCCAGGACTGGGACTTCAAGGGCAATTTCGTGCTTGAGATGGACAAGGCGCATACCCAGTCACGGCGTTCCGTTGCCGTCCTCTCGCCCACTTACCTGACCTCCCGCTTCGCTGCCCCCGAGTGGACTGCCCGCTTCGCCCAGGATGCGACTAGCGAACACGATCTGCTGATCCTGGTGCGGGTGCGCCCGTGCGAACTCAAGGGCCTGCTTGCTCAGATCGTCTATGTCGACCTGGTTGGTTGCAGCGAGGATGTCGCGCGCCGCAAGCTCATCAAGCGCGTCGAAGGCATCCGCCTGAAGCCCGACGAACCGCCCCTATTCCCTGGAGAGATCGACCACACTGCCGTACCCGAGCGGCCTGTCTTCCCGGCGGTTACGCCAGCGAGCGAGCGAGGGCTACTTCACGACCCTCAAACACCTAGGGCTAGTGGGTGGCCCTACCGGCAAGGCCTCATGGCGGCCTCATGGCAATTCCTGAGCGACAAGAATAACCGCGAGATCCTGGCGTTGCTCGGAGGCGGTGCCATCGTCATCGCCGGCGGAATCTGGACAGTCGTGACGTTCTTTTGGTCTGATAATGGCCCATCGTCTAAGCCCGAAGTGAGCGTCGAGACGAGGCATGATGGCGTGGTCGCCAGTGGTAATGTGACCAGCGAAACGATCAACGGCGGCGGGCAACCGCTTGCAACTCATCCTAAAAAGCCATTGCCGCCACCGTCGCCCCAAGAAGATCTGTCGCTAGCAAAAACTACGTTCGACATCCCAGATCAAACGGCCTTCGCAGGAGGGCGGTTTTGGATAAACATTAGAGAGATGAGCGTAAACGACGAGCGGGCTTGCAAAGGGTTAGCAGCCAACAATAGCAACCGCTTCTCGGTAATTATTCGTGATTCGAATTTGGGTGATCCGGGCCGAAAGCGAGTAGATTTTCCATGCTTGCAGGCAAGTATGGAAGCGGAAAAATTTAGTTTCGGAGAGCACGTTTTCGTCCTTCGTGTACACAATCTCAACTCAAAGCCTCCTCGCAAAGTCACCCTCGAAATTCATCACATAAGAGGGTGATAAATTAAGAATTCCGCACCAGAAAAGTCCCTGCTTTCAAGGGCTTGGCCACTCAGTCGAGGTCCACGGGCCGGGCGAGGGGGCTGGTCAGCCGCAGCGGCTGGAAGTCGATGTTCTCGCCGCCCAGCATGGCCAGCGCCTCGCCGAGGCTCGGGTCCTTGCCCCAGGAGCTTCTCGCAGTCGGCGTAGCTCAAGAGCAAATGCGCCGGCCGGCCGAGGTCGGTGATGACCACGGGGCTGCGCTCGGCGGCCTTCCTGGCGCCGCCGGCGTCCTGGTTGAACTCACGGCTGGAGATCGTGGTGATGCCCATGCCGCGGAGGATCGCATGGCGGAGCCGAGCGCGCAAATGCGCAGCGACGGCCGGACAAGACATTGAATTGCTCTCCTTGGAGGACTAGTCATGTAACTAGTCAGCTACTTCGGGAGCC
>JBFWSD010000991.1:0-3490 GCA_050248575.1 Gemmataceae bacterium | reverse complement strand
TCGAGGTCGGCGGTCGCCTTGAAGCCCTTGCGCGAGTTTGACAGGCTCCCCTTGGTGCCGAAGAACTCGAGGCCGTGGCCCGTCACCTCGCCGCGCGAGCATTCGCGCTGCGACCAGGCGGCCGTCCAGCCCGGGAACTCGAAGAGGGCATCCTGTGTATCAGGAGTCTCGCCGTTGTCTTCGAGTGCGAAACGGCCCCCCATGCTGGCGACCGCACGCAGCTTGTCGACACCCAGGATCCAGTCGACGATGTCGAGCGAGTGTTGCCCGAGGTTGGTCATCTGCCCGCCGGAGTAGTCCCAGAACCAGCGGAAGTGATAGATGGCCCGGTTCGGGTTGAAGGGCCGCTTCGGCGCCGGGCCAAGAAACATCTCCCAGTCGAGTTCGGCGGGCGGCTCGCCATCGGGCGGCGAACCGAAGCCGGGCCAGACATTCCGCGCCGCTTGCATCCGCACCGACGTGATCTTGCCCAGGTGCCCGCCGCGGATCAGCGCGCGGGCACGCTGATAGTGCTTGCCCGAACGCTGCTGCGTGCCGATCTGCACCACGCGCTTGTGCTTCTTCGCCACCTCCAGCATCCAGCGCCCCTCGCGCGGGAAGAGCGTGACCGGCTTCTCGACGTAGACATCCTTGCCCGCGGCGCAGGCCAGCATCGTCTGCAGCGCGTGCCAGTGATCGGGCGTCGACACGACCACGGCGTCCACTTCCTTCTGTTCGAGCAGCTTGCGGAAGTCGCCATGACCTTTCGGGCCGCCGCCGATGAAGTCGCGGGCTTCTTCCAATCGACCCTTGTGAACCTCGGCGACCGCGACGCAATCCACGTCGGGCTGCTCCTTGAAGTCGATGACATGCCGCTTGCCGATCAGCCCGTAGCCGATGAAGCCAACGCCAACGCGTTCGCCCGCGCCGTGAACGCGGGCGTAGCTGCCCGCCGTCAGGGCCGCCGCACCGGTCGTCGACAGGAATGATCGCCGTGTGAGGTCATGTGTCTCGTTCATCGCTTGTCCCTCGTGGCTATTGACGCTTGGCGAGCCGGGGGTGTTCAGGAGAGGGCCGCGAACAGTGCCCGGATCTCATCATCGATTTCCTCGGGCCGGTCGAGCGTGTGGCCGATCTCGGCCCGCAAGAGCTCGCGGTAGCGTTGCCGCAGGCGATGGACCGCGACCTTGACGGCGCCTGCCGTCATGCCGAGCCGGTCGCCCGCCTGTTGATGCGACAGGGCCCGGTCGCCGGCGAGAAAGACCTTGAGCACCTCGAAGTGAGCGGGGCGGTCGGCCCATTCTTGTTGCAGTTGCTCGAGCACGTGGGCGAGCAGTGTGAGGGCCCAGCGGCGTTCGAAGAGCCGCTCGGCGGTGACCGCGTGGGCGGGCTCGCGGGCCAGCCGGGCCTCGGCAGCGTCGATGTTGAGCGAGTGGAGCGTGAGCCCGCCGCCGCGCTTGCGCGCGTTTTGCCGATCGTGCTCGTTGCACAGGAAGTGCTCGAAGGCGGTGAGCAGGAAGGCGCGGAAGCTGCCCCGCGCCGGATCGACGTCCTTCAAGTAGTTCTTTTCCAGCAAGCGGGCAAAGAACTCTTGCGTGAGGTCCTGGGCCTGCTCGCTGCTGCGGCCCTTGCGGCGCGCGTGGGCATAGAGCGGATACCAGTAACGCTGACACAGCTCGGCCAGCGCCTGCCGGGCATCGGGCCCGTCATCCTGGGCAGCGCGCACCATGCTCCAGCGCGTGGTGGCGAAGCGTGGCTCGGCCCCGATGCCAGGTTGCGAGGTCAGCATGCGGCCATTGTAAACGCTGCCCGGGCCAAGAGCAGCACGCCTGCCGCAAAATCTTGCTTGCGAAGGATGAGGCCCAATAGGCCCGCGTTCATCCGCGGGCGTGTTGGGCTCGCTCAGTCGCGGGCGTGCTTGACCAGTTGTCGGGCACAGGCCGCTGCGCCGATGAAGCCGGCGTCGCCCCCCAGCTGGGCATAGGCCAGCTTGGTGTTGTCCGCCGGCACCGGGAAGGCCAGTTGCTTCACGTAGTCGCGGACCTTGTTCAGGAACTTTTCTCCTGCGGCGATCATGCCGCCGGCCCACACCACCATCTCGGGATTCACGATGTGCATGAGATTGGTGGCGCCGATCGCGAGGTAGAAGGCGGTCTCGTCGACGATGTGCTGCGCCAGCTCGTCCCCCTTGTCGGCGGCATCGAAGATGTTCCGGGCCGTCAGCTCCTTGCCCGCCTTGAGGATCTGATGCAGGGCCGACTTGCCTCCGTCCGCATCGAGGGCTTCCTGCGTCCGCTTGACCACCGAGGTGGCCGAGCCATAGGCCTCGAAGCAGCCCCGCTGCCCGCAGCCGCACAGTCGGCCGTTCTTGCTCTCGATGCGCATGTGGCCCACCTCGCCGCCGTGACTGTGGGCTCCTTCCAGCACGTGGTCGTCGAGGATGATGCCGCCGCCGATGCCGGTGCCGAGGGTGAACAGGACCATGCTGCGGGCCTCGCGGCCCGCACCGACCCAGAACTCGCCGAACGCGGCCGCGTTGGCGTCGTTTTGAAAGGCAGTCAGCTTGCCGAAGACTTGCCCGATGTGGTCGCGCACGGGCACGTTCTGCCACGGCTTCAGGTTGGGCGGATCGAGAATGATGCCGCGATGGATGTCCATCGTGCCCGGGGTGGCCACGCCGATGGCGGCGATCTGGCTCATGGACACCTTGGCGGCGGCCGCGGCCTGGCGAATGGATTCACACATCCGCTCGAGGCCATGTTCTTGCCCTTTGGAGGCTTCGGTTTCGAGGCTGATGGAGCTGAGGGGCTTGCCCGCATCGTCGACGACGCCGGCCTTCATGTTGGTGCCGCCCACATCCAGGCCGACGTAGAGAGGTAGCTGGCTCATGTGCAGATGTCCTGATAATGGTGAACCCGGGGGCTATTATCACAAAACGGCCCGCGCCTGTCAGCCCTCATCCCGTTCGCCCAGCACAGACAGACAAACCTGACACGTACTCTTGCCCTGCCCGGCGCAAGATAACGGTAAACTGGCCGCAAGCGCGCATACGTGAGCGCCGTGGTCGAGCGCGAAGGGAGGTAATGAATGGCCTGTCAATTCGTGTCAACACCGATTGCGAAAGTCGTGTGGCGATCGCTACTTGAGGCGATTGCTTGCGCACTTTTTGCCGCGCGAAGGCAGCGTGCAGGCGCAAGTCAAAATCCTGCAATGGCTAAGACCAACGCGACATGGGCCTCCATTGCGCAAACGGAGGGGTCGGCGGGCCCACCGGAAAGAATCGCGCCAACGAAAGTGTTTGCCCGTGCGTAGTCTCCATACATATCGCGCTCCTGTCGGTTTTTTGTACCCGAACCCTGGGCTCACGACACTATCACTGGATTTCTGTAGCTTTCGCCACGGGTGGGATTCATGACGACGAACTTGCAAGTGCCCACGTCTTTCGTGGCCGGCGCTCCGGCCGCTCGCAATCCGTCTTCCGCTCCGCTAAACTGGAAAACGATGAGCCAGT
>JBFWSD010000990.1:0-3495 GCA_050248575.1 Gemmataceae bacterium | reverse complement strand
CGACCTGTGGACGCTCAAGTGGGGCGACCTGTTACAGAACAGCCGCAAGCACCTCAGCGAGCCGCAGGTGTTCGCGATGCGTGAATGGATCCGGGCCGCCGTCGCTTCCAATCAGCCCCTCGACGAGTTCGTCCGCGAGTTGCTCACCAGCAAGGGGGGCTTCGAGGACGATCCGGCTTCGGCTTACTTCGCGGTCTCGAAGGACGCCGACGACACCTTGCAGCGAACCACGCAGGTGTTCAACGGCGTGCGCATGCTGTGTGCCAAGTGCCACGCGCATCCGTTCGAGAACTGGACACAGGCGGATTACTACGGGCTGCAGAGCTTCTTCAACCAGGTGGCGGCCAAGCCCGATCCGCGCCAGCCCGGCGTCAAGAACGCGCGGGCCATCCTGGTCAACAAGGCTACCGGCTACGCCCGCCATCCGCGCACGGGCCAGGCCCAGAAGCCGCGCTTTCTCGGCGGCAAGGAAACCGATCTCACCAACGTCGATCGCCGCGAGGCCTACGTACAGTGGCTGACCTCGCCGCAGAACCCGTTCTTCGCCAAGAGCATCACCAACCGCATGTGGAGCTACTTCTTCCATCGCGGCATCATCGATCCGGTCGACGACCTGCGCACCACCAACCCGCCCATCAATCCCGACCTGCTCGACGCCCTCACGCAAGATTTCATCGCGCACAAGTTCGACGTGCGGCACCTGATGCGCACGATCGTCATGTCGCAGACGTATCAGCGTTCCAGCAAGCCGAACGAGACCAACGAGCACGACGACATGAATTTCTCGCGGATGATCCCGCGCCGGCTGCCCGCCGAGACCTTGCTCGATTCGCTGGCCCAGGCGACGGCCGTCCCCGAGCGTTTCTCGGGTGCACCGAGCGGATTCAGCGCCAAGCAGCTGCCCGACGCCGAGGTGAAGAGCGAGTTCCTGGCCATGTTCGGCAAGCCGCAGCGCATGGAAGCATGCGAGTGCGAGCGGGACGACGGCAGCAACATGCTCCAAGCCCTGCACCTGATCAACGGCACGTCGATCCTGACGCGCGTGAGCAACAACGGCAGCCGCGTGGCCGCGCTCTTGCGTGAGAAGACCAACGACCAGCAGCTGATCGAGAAGATCTACCTGTGGAGCCTGTGCCGCCCGCCGACGCAGCGCGAGCTGGAAATCTGCATGGCCTTCTTCCAGAAGTACGGGGCCGACAAGCGCAACGAGGCCGCCCAGGACCTGATGTGGGCTCTGCTCAACAGCAAGGACTTCATCCTGGTCAACTGATCAAGGGGCCTGAAGGCACCAACGAGCCTGTAAGGCTCGAACAAATCAGCCCGGGGCAGAGCCCGATGGCACTTCCGGCCGGAAGTGCCGTCGGACGTCGCCGCGGGAAATGCGATTCAACACACCGAGCCCTGAAAGGGCGAAACAAGGCCCACCCGCCCAAGAGGAAAGAAGCGATGAAGAAGCTCGGCACGATCGTGGCAACCTTGCTCCTCGCTTCCCTGCCCGCGCGGGCCGTGGACCTCAAGGACTTGCCCCCGCTCGACAATGTCCGGGCCGACAAGATCTCCTACAAGGACGATGTGTGGCCCATCCTCAAGCGGCATTGCTGGGGCTGCCATTCCTCCGCCAAGCCCAAGGGCAAGCTCAGCCTCGATTCGATGGCCGACATGCTCAAAGGCGGCTCCTCCGGGCCGCTCTTCAAGCCCGGCAAGCCCGATGATAGCGAACTGATCAAGGTGCTCCTCGGTCCCGAGCCTTCCATGCCGCAGAAGCAGCCCCCGCTGACCGCCGACAAGATCCAGCTCCTCCGCCTCTGGGTGCTGGCAGGGGCCAAGAACGACATGCCGCCCACCAAGGTCGAGACCGTGGTCAAGGCCCCGGCAACCTACACCTTCGCGCCAGCCATCACCAGCGTCGCTCTTTCGGACGACGGCAAGCTCGCCGCCTGCGCCTGCCGCAGCGAGGTGGTGCTGGTCGACGTCGACGGCTATAATCCCCCGCGCCGCATCGCCACTCAGAGCGACCTGGTCGCTCACGTCGAATTCAGCCCGGACGGCAAGCTGCTGGCGGCCGCCGGCGGCACGCCCGGGCAATACGGCCTCGTCCAGTTCTTCAACCCCGCCAACGGGCAACTCGTCGGCCAGCGCCGCCTGGGCAAGGACACCTTCTTCCGCGGCAACTTCGCGCCCGACGGCAAGAACATTGCCCTGGGCGGGGCTGACGGCGCCGTGCACATCATCCCCATCGATGAGAAGCAGCCCGTCAGGCGTTTCGATCTGCACACCGATTGGGTCTTTGACGTTGCCTACACGCCCGATGGCAAGATGCTGGTGACGGGGGGCCGCGACAAGGCCACCAAGCTGGCCTCGGCCGAGACGGGCGAACTGCTTCGCCCGCTCGACACCTCCCCCGAGATCATTCATGCCGTGGTGGCGGATGAGAACTTCGGCCTGTCGAGCGGCCGCGCCCGGACCTTCAACGCCTACGAGTTCAAGATCGCCCTGCAGGGCATCCAGGTCACCGGGGCGGGCAACGGCGCGCGGCCCATCCTGCGCAAGGAACAATACACCAAGGGCCTCGAAGGGCAGCCCGGCGAGGTCTTCGACCTGGCGGTGTCCGGCGATCGCAAGCTGGTCGCGGTGGGCGGCACCGGCCCCGACGTCCGCATCTACACGATCGCCAACCGGCAGCGCAGCGGGCTGATCGCCAAGGTGCCCGCGCCCATTTATGCGCTGGCTCTCAACAAGGACGGCAGCCGCCTGGCCCTGGGCAGCAAGTCGGGCGAACTACAGATTTACGAGCTCCCCTCGGGCAAGCAACTCAAGGCACTCGTGCCCGTGCCGGTCGCCCCCGCCGCGGGCGTGGTTGGCAAGTAGAAGTTTTGGCCGTTCATCGGCGCGATGCGGCCCGCGCTCGTCCGAGGCGCGCGGCTTAAACGAAAGTAGATCAGTTGCTCTTGCCCGTGAGGGCGCCAGCGCGGTCGATGGCGCGCATCAGGTCTTCGAGTTGCACGGGCTTGACGAGATGATCATTGAAGCCGGCTTCGAGGGCCAGTTGCCGGTCGCGGGGCTGGCTGTAGCCCGTCATGGCCACCAGGTAGAGCGACGCCTGCTTGCCCGGCTCGCTGCGGAGGCGGCGGGCCACTTCGTGCCCGTCGAGGCGGGGCAACCCCACGTCGATCAACCCCAGGTCGGGCTTCACCGTACGGATCAATTCCAGCCCGCTCAGGCCGTCGCCCGCGGTGTGCACGTCGTGGCCGACCATCTCGAGCAACTCCTTGAGCATCTCGCGGGCGTCGGCCATGTCTTCCACGAGCACGATGCGGCGGCGGATCGGGATGAACGGGGGCGGCGTGAAGGCGGGCAACGCCGGCATCTCGCCCGAGCCCGGCTCTTCCACGACGTGAATGGGCAAGCGAATGACGAACTCGCTGCCCCGCCCTTCGCCGTCGCTGTGCGCTTCGACCCGGCCGCCGTGCTGTTCCACCAGTCGCCGCACCAGTG
>JBFWSD010000989.1:0-3495 GCA_050248575.1 Gemmataceae bacterium | reverse complement strand
ACGCCCACCCCACCGGCGAGACTGCCCGCCACCAGGGCGAGCAGCTGCCGACCAGGCTGAACGCATCGGCCCAGACGAGGCTCTGACAAGCGGGCATCGATCGCCAGTCACCGGAGGTGCCCAGGAAGGCCCCTGAAGGCGTGCGCAAGATAACGCCCTTCGATGCCAGCACGCAGATCATCGCGCAGCTGCGCGAGAGCTGGAACCACAAGCAGGCGACCGACGTGCCCGAGAATCGGCTGGAGCGGCAAGACATCGTGCTGACGGTGCCCGCCTCCTTCGATGCGGCGGCCCGCGAGTTGACCGTGGAAGCCGCCCGGGCCGCGGGGCTCGAAAACATCACGCTCCTCGAGGAACCGCAGGCTGCCTTCTACTCCTGGATCGATGCTCTCCGCGAGGGTTGGCGCGACCAGGTGGAAATCGGCGATCTCGTGCTGGTCGTCGACGTGGGGGGCGGCACCACCGACCTCACGCTGATCGGCGTCAGCGAGGAAGCGGGGCAGCTTGCCCTCACGCGGCTCGCGGTCGGCGAGCACATCCTGCTGGGCGGCGACAACATGGACCTGGCCCTGGCCCACCTGGCCGCCGGGCAGCTCGGTCAGAAGCTCGACCATACCCAGATGCTGATGCTGTGGCACAGCTGCCGCTCGGCCAAGGAGGCGTTGTTTGCCGACCCGAAGCTGAAGAGTGCCCCGGTCACCGTGCTGGGGCGGGGCAGCCGCGTCATCGGCGGCACTATCAAGGGGGAGTTGAAACGCGACGACGCTGAGAAAAGCCTGGTCGAGGGCTTCTTCCCTTCTTGTGCGCTCGATGAAGCGCCGGCGCAGCGGCCCGCCACCGGCTTGCAAGAGCTCGGACTGCCCTACGCCAGCGACCCGGCCATCACGCGGCATCTGGCCGCCTTCCTCCACCGTCATCTCGAGTCGCTGGTGGACAAGCTGCCGGGCAAGAAGAAACGCAAGACGGCCTTCCCCACGGCGGTGCTCTTCAATGGCGGGGTGTTCAAGGCGCAGCCCTTGCGCGATCGGCTGGTGGCCGTTCTCAACGAGTGGGGCAAGAAGGCGGGGGGCGGCGCGGTGAAGGTGCTGGCGGGCACCGATCTCGACCTCGCGGTGGCCCGCGGCGCGGCCTACTATGGGCTGGTGCGGCGTGGCAAGGGAGTGCGCATTCGCGGCGGCACGGCCCGCTCTTACTACGTGGGCATTGAAACGTCGCTGCCCGCCGTGCCCGGGGCCAGCCCGCCCATCAAAGCCTTGTGCGTGGCCCCGTTCGGCATGGAAGAGGGGACGGAGGCCGATCTGCCCCAGCAGGAGTTCGGCCTGGTGGTCGGTGCGCCGGCCGAGTTTCGTTTCCTGGGCTCGACGGTCCGCCGCAACGATGCGCCGGGCGTGATCCTCGACGACTGGGAGAGTGAAGTAGATGAGCTGGCGCCCATCCGCATGACGCTCGAGGCACCGGGCAAGGAAGGAACGACGGTGCCCGTGCATCTGCACAGCAAGGTGACGGAAGTGGGCACGCTGGAAATCTGGTGCCATAGCCGCGACGGCAAGCAGCGCTGGAAGCTGGAGTACAACGTCCGCGACAAGAAGGAGTGAGCCATGCGCTACCTGGTTACCGGCAAGCTGATCGAGAGAGTGCTCCATGGCGAATCCACGCGCGAGCAATATCTGCACCAGTTGCGAAACCTGATCATTCCCACGCTGCACGTGCTGCTCGAGCACCAGCAGAAGGGCAGAGTGATGGGTGGCGGCGTGATCCCGCTGAACACGCTGGTGTTCATCGTGGATCTGCCCGAGCAATCCATGTCGCACCTGCGCAGCCTGATGTGGGCCCTGCCCGCTTTCGATCTCTTCGACTGGGACGTGAAGCCCATGGAGTCCTTCGAGGAACTGGTGACCATGTTCGACCCGGGAAAGTGACCCACTCCTCACGTCTCGATCAGGGGTGACTGTCATGCCGAAGCGATCAACCCCCGCGAAGCCGAATCGTCGAGAAGCCCGCAAGGAACTGCTGACGGCCATCCAGGCTGTGGATTTGCCCGGCGTGAAGCGGCTGCTTGCCGCGGATCCGGAGCTGGTCAACGCAGCCAATGCTCATCATAACGTGCCGCTCGGCGACGCGCTGGCCACGGGCAACGTCGAGCTCGTGCAACTCTTGCTCGACCTGGGCGCCGATGCGAAGCACCGCAATCATGGCGGCCACAGTCTGCTGGACGGGGCCGCCTTTGCCGGGCAGCCCGCGCTGGCGCGCCTGTTGATCGAACATGGCGCCGAACCGACCGTACACCACGCTGCCGCGCTGGGCGATCTCGCCCTCCTTCGCCAGTTGATCGAGGCAGATGCCCGCTTGCTCGAGCCAACACCGGCTGGCGGCCGCTGGCGCATGACTCCTTTGCACGCCGCGGCCCGGGCCGCCAACCTCGAGTCCGTTCGCTACCTGTTGTCGGCAGGCGCCAAGGTGGACGCGCTCGATCACAACGAGCACACGCCCCTGGCCCTGGTCGTCGAGAACCCGGAGGCGGCCGCGGCCCTCGAAGTCGCGGCAGTCTTGCTCGATCACGGCGCGGACATGAACGACGAAGCGGGCCACCATGGCGGCGGCCTGCTCCATCGCGCCGTCATGAAGGGCCACCTCGAGCTCGCCAGGCTCTTGCTAGAACGCGGCGCCGACCCCAATCGCACCGACCTGTCTGGCAAGGCCCCGCTGCATTATGCCGTGGAGAAGAACAAGGCCCTGGTGGCGTTACTGCTCGAGTTTGGCCCTGATTTGACCACCGAGAACCTGGAAGGCGAAACGCCCGTCGCCCTTGCCCGCCGCAAGCGCAGGCAGGCCATCGTGGCCCTGCTGGAGGGAACGTGACACGGCTGGCCTGGTGGCGCCCCCATGGCTTCAGGCTCCTGTGCGGGCGAAACACGCCGGGCGATTCCTTCCTCTGAATCACAACCGTCCTTTGCGAACGGGCAGAACCGCGGACATTTCTATTGAGCGGTGGCATGAATCCATACTGACGGTCCCCCTTCCGTCTGGCATAATGTCAGCTGCCAGTTTCTTGTGACGAGTGCCTCCGAGGAGGGGGGCGGGCCATGCACAACCACGAGCTTCGCAATGCCGTTCATCGTTTCCTGCCCCGCGTGCAGACTCCCGGGCAGTACATGGGGGGCGAACTGAACAGCGTCGTCAAGGATCATCGCCACGTCCGCGGCAAGCTCTGCCTCGCCTTTCCCGATACTTACATGCTGGGCACCAGCCACCACGGCATGCAAGTCCTCTACACGATCATGAACAACGACCCGCAGTGGGCCTGCGAGCGGGTGTTCACGCCGTGGCTCGATTTCGAGGCCGAGCTGCGCCGGGCAAACCTGCCTCTCTATACTCTCGAGACCTTCACTCCGCTCTGCGACTTCGACCTGATCGGCTTCAGCCTGCAATACGAGATCTGCTACACCAACATCCTGACCATGCTCGACCTGGGCCGCATCCCGCTGCATGCCAGCG
>JBFWSD010000988.1:0-3501 GCA_050248575.1 Gemmataceae bacterium | reverse complement strand
ACCAGCCCGAATGCTGCCAGGATCCGGGGCCACCAGCTGCGGATTCGATTTTGCTTCATGGCTTCACCAGGGACGTTCGGCCTTGAAAATCCGTCGGGATGATACACGACGCCGGGTCGATCGAAAAGACGCATCGTTCACGACATCGGCGAACCGGGGAGGCTCCTCAACGCGAGCCGGGAGCGTTAGCGACCGGAGGGTCGCATACACTCCCGGCTCGCCAGGTTGCGTGTGTCGGGCTCTCAGTCCAGCTTGGGCGCCTCGACTCCTTCGAGCTTCAGCGTGCTGACCTTCTTGGTCTTCAGGTCGACCACGCGGATGCGGTGGGCATTGGTGTCGGCCACGTAGAGCTTGCCGTTGGCATGGCTCAGGCCGGCCGGTTCCAGGAACAGCGGGCCGCTCAGCCAGCCCTCCTCGCCGCCCAGGAAAGTCTTGCACTCCTTGGTCTTGGGGTCGAGCGTCTTCAGCTTACTATTATAGGTATCGGCTATGTAGAGCAGCCCGTCGAGGTAAAGCACGCCGAGTGCGTGCTGCAGGCGAACCTCCATCCCCTTCCCATCCACGTCGCCGAACTTGAACAAACCCAGGCCGACCAGGGTATCCACCTCGTTCTTGCCGTCCAGCGAAACCGCACGGATGGCACTGACCTCACTGTCGGCAACATAGAGGGTCTTGCCGTCAGTGGTCAGCCCGGAAGGCTGGGCGAAGTTTGCCGCCTCGAGCGTGCCGTCGCGAATATTCTCGGCCCCCGAGCCCGCGAAGGGCTGCACATCCTTGCGGGCCAGATCCATCGTCCAGATCTGATGATGCCCCGCCATTGCGATGTACAGCTTCTTGTCGTGCAGCAACAAGGCCCACGGGCTGTTGAGCCCGGTCTTGAGGGCCGGGCCGCCAAACTGACGATTCTCGCGATTCTGCTCCCCCGTGCCCGCGATGGTCGCGACGGTCTTCTCCTTCAGATCCAGGGCACGGATGAGGTGGTTCTTGCGATCGGCCACGTAGAGCGTCTCGCCGTCGAGGGCCATCCCCTGCGGATCGTCGAACTGGCACTTGTCGAACGCGCCGTCCTTGTAGCCCGGCGCGCCCGTGCCCGCGATGGCGATCTTCTTGCCCTCGAGATCGGTAATCACGATGCGATGATGCGTGCTGTCGGCGATGAACAGGCGGTTGCTCTTGGCGTCCGCCAGCACCTTGCCGGGAAAGAAGAGCGGGCTGTCCCCCTTCTCCTGAAAGCGGGCCAGCTCGAAACGCATCGGCTTCTCGTTGAGGGTCTTCTTCTTCTTGTGGATGGCGATGACTTTTTCGCAGACGCGATCGAGCAGCTCGTAGTTGCCTTCGCCCGAGGTCTGCCCGAGGTAGTTGCCCTCGGGATCGATCACGGCCAGCGTCGGCCACGAGCGCACGCCATACGCGTTCCAGATTTTCATGTCGGAATCGTTGACCACCGGATGGCTGATCTGGTAGCGGAGGATCGCCTTGCGGATGGCGGCAGTGTCTTTCTCATTCTCGAACTTGGCGGAATGCACGCCGATGACGACGAGTTCCTTTTCGTACTTCTTTTCGAGCTTGGCGAGGTCGGGCAAGGTGTGGATGCAGTTGATGCAGCAGAAGGTCCAGAAGTCGAGAATGACGATCTTGCCTTTGAGGTCTTTGAGGCGAAGCGGCCCGGCGGTATTGAGCCAGGCGGTGCCTCCATCCAGCTCGGGCGCGGGCTGCGGCTTCTCTTCTTCTTGCGCCGCGGCGGCCGCCAGCGCCGTCGGCGTGAAGGTTGGCTCGCGCTGGCCCACCAGGTAAATCAACACGCCCCCCAGCACGACCAGGCCCCCGACCAGGGACACGCTCAGCCAGGAAACAGGGGCGCCGTCGCGAGCTTGCACGTCTTTGTCCATCAGTCAGCTCCAATGATTTGCGTTCCGGCGGGGGGATCTACATGCATCATTCTACGTTGCTAGACGCCGCGCGGACCAGAGAATTCGAAACGGAAGTGTAACACCAAAGCGCCACGAGCGTGAGGCAGGTTCCAACCGGCCACGCCCGCGCAGCGGGCGCGATCATGTCCTTCTGCCTCCTCGGCAGGTTGCAAACCTGCCCCACATCCGCCGAACCTTCCGACGCTGGCAGGCGCAGGAATCTTACTGGTGAAGAATCGGTGATTGCCGTTCGGCTGCTTGACCTTGCTCCGGCGAACCTCTACCCTCAAGGCAGAAAACTCCCTTCAGGACCGCACCATGAACTCCGACAACGATCCGCACAGCCCGACGAGCGAGGAGCCCGGGAGCGACAGCCCGGTTGATGCGCCGCGCGAGACACCGGCGGGCGAAGACACCGAAGATGAGGCCGCCGCCAAATCCGCCGTCGCCGAGGAACCAAAAGAGAAGAAGGCTCCCGAATGGACGCTGGAGCGGATTGCCGTCGAGCGGCAGCGGCTCGATCTTGCCCTGGTGGTAATCGTGCTCTTGATCGTGGTCTTCCTCGCCTCTTTTCCCGCGGCGAACAGCGAGCTATGGCGTCATCTCGCCACGGGCCGCCTCGTCGCTGCGCGGGCCTTCGAATTCGGCAGCGACCCTTACACGGCCACCACGAACGGCGTGCGCTGGGTCGATCATAGCTGGCTCTTCGATCTCAAGCTCTATGAGCTGGCGCGGGTCTTCGGCGGCCCCGAGTCGCTGGCGGGCGGCGCGGCCCTCATCATTGCCAAGATGATGCTGGTGGTGATACTGGCCTGGGTACTGATGTCGATTCAGCGGTCCGGGCAGGGCTGGTGGGCGCCGGCTTCGACCACGCTCCTCGCCCTCCTGGCGATGACGCCTCAGCTGCAACTCGGCCCGGGCATCGTCTCGCTCCTCTTCCTCGGCATCACACTTTACTTCTTGACCAGGCCGGAACCGGCGACGCCGCCGATCGGACTGCTGGCGCGAGCACTGTCATCCACGCCCTTGTGTCTGTTCGTGGTCTGCGCGATGTGGGTGAACATGGATCGCTGGTTCATCCTTGGCCCCGTCACGGTGGCCCTGTTCTGGCTGGGGGAGACGATCCAGGCGCAGGTAGCACCGATCCGCACGGGCCCCGAGGCGCCGCCGCCCGATCACAACCGCCGCTTGCTATTCGCGCTCGGCGCCGGGCTGCTGGGCTGCTTGCTCAATCCCTATCATGTGAATGCGTTTGCCCTGCCGCGCGAGCTGGCCTTTTATTTGTCGAGCAGCCCGCTCAAGGGCGATCCGGCCTTCGACAAGCTTCTCTTCTCCCCCTTGCAAGCCGAATATCTGCGCAATCAGTCGCTGGGCCTGAACGTGGCGGGCATGGCCTATCTGCCGCTCATCCTCCTTGGCGTGATTTCTTTTGTGATCACGCGCGGGATTGGCTGGCGCTGGTGGCGCGTCCTCCTGTGGGCCGGCTTCTTCATCCCGAGCGTGATGCTGGCGACCTTCGTGCCCTACTTCGCGGTGGTGGCCGCACCGATCACCGCGCTCAACTTGCAAGACTACGGCGTGGCCCACTTCG
>JBFWSD010000987.1:0-3502 GCA_050248575.1 Gemmataceae bacterium | reverse complement strand
GCGTGAGCCATTCGCAGAAGGCCACTCCATCATTCCACGAAATGGAAACCGCGGGGTGTTCATCGGTGACGGGCAAGGTCCCCAGGTTGCGCCAGCTGAATTCCGACCTTTGCGCCCAACCGCCATCGATCAGACCATACCCGGTGCCAAAGCGCTCGGCATCGGTGCGATAACCCGTGGCATCGACAAAGGCGCGGAACTGTCCGCGCGTCACCTCGGTGACGCCCATCTGGAAGGGCTGCTCGATGCGAACCTCGCGGGCCGGCGTTTCGAGGTCGAGATTGCCGCCGCGGTTGCCCGCCCCACCCAGCGCACGCGTGATCCGTTCGATATCGGCCGGGCTCGAACCCATGCGGAAGCTGCCCGCGCGGATCCGTTTGAAGCGCATGCCGAGATGATTCGTGTCGCTCTCGGCGAGCCCGTCGGATGGCGGCTTCGGAGCGGGCTTTTCTTCTTTTCGGCCCTCTGAACCCGAAAAGGCCACGATGCCTACGAGAACCAGCAGCGCGATGGCCCCGGCCGCCAGCCAGCGCCGCGAAGGTTTCCGCCCACCAACTTCCTTGGCAGCAACGTCGAGCCTTGGGGAAGCCAGCACTTCGGTGGCAGAGTTGACGGGTACAGGCTTGACCGGAGCGGCTTGCCTATTGGTGGTGGGCTGCCTGGCGATGGCGTGCGGGGCTGGCCCGAGGGCGGCCCGCAGGTCGCGAATCACTTCGGCGATCGACTGCTGACGCTGCTCGGGCTGCTTGGCCACCATCTTCTGCCAGATCTTGTCGACCGCCGCGGGCACCCCCTGCCCCGTCGCGGCCAGCGACGGGACCGGATCTTGTTGATGGGCCAGGAAGATCTCCATCAAAGTTTCGCCCGTGAAGAGCGGTTTTCCGGCCAGCAAGTAATGAAGCGTGCAGCCCAGGCTGTAGATGTCGGCCCGCTGGTCGGCCAGCTTGGTGTTGCGCGCCTGCTCGGGGGCCATGAAGTGAAAAGTGCCGAGCACAGTACCGGTTCGCGTGAGGTCGGCAGAGCGTTCGGCCCCCTGATCGCTCAGCCCGGTCAGCGAAGTATTCAGGCGGGCCAGCCCGAGATCAAGGATCTTGATGGTGCCGCTCTTGTCGAGCAAGAGGTTGTGCGGCTTGATGTCGCGATGAACGAGTCCGATCTCGTGGGCGTAGCGTAGCCCTTCGGCCGTTTGCAAGGTGTAGTCGATGGCCCGGGCGAACGGTAACGGCCCTTGCTTCTTGACCAGCGAGGCCAGATCGGTCCCGTCGATGTACTCCATCACCAGGTAGTGGATGCCCGCTTGCACGCCGGCATCGTAGGCCGTGACGATGTTGAGATGGGAAACCTTGGCGGCCAGCTTGACCTCGCGCTCGAACCGATCGAGGGCCGACTGGTTCACCGCTTGCGGATGCAGCGTCTTCAGTGCGACCACGCGGTTCATGAAGGCATGCCGGGCACGATAGACCACGCCCATGCCTCCCGCGCCGATCACGTCGAGGAGGATGTATTCGCCCAGTTTGGTGCCGCCGGGCAACGCTTGCGGTCTGGTCTCGCTCATCAACTCGCCCTGTGGCCTCTTTTTTACTATAGCGTGTTATTCTCCGAGCAGTCGATCGAGGGCCCAGCAGCCCCGCACGTGCGGGCCCGGGCCGCGCAGATGCGCCAGCAGTTCAGTGCTCGTGCAGCCCGCCTCTTCCAGGGCATCCGCGACGATCGCAAGTCTGGCCGCATCGAGCAGGCCACTTGGTATCTCGCGTTCCTCATGAGCCACCTGGGCCAGCTTGACGACCGTGCGGTCGTGCCAGCGCAGCCAGTCGGGATCGACGGCCACCAGACGGAAAGGGCTGCCCACGATTTCGCGCAACAGGTGAGCCTGGTAGACCAGTTCTTCCGAACTGATGGGCGGCGCCCAGCGGACACTCAAGGTCAAATCGGGGGTTGTTCTGGGTCGCGGCTGATCGCGTTCACCGATGGCCCGCGCTGCGTTCAGATGACACTTGGCCGCCTCCGTGGCCTTGGGTGCGGTCGCCACTTCCACCGCGAGCCGGGCGCAGGCATGCGCGGCGGATTCCGACGGCCGATAGGCGACCTGACGAAGTTCGCGACGCAGTTTCAGCAAGTCCTTGCGGAGACACGTCTGGGCCTGGCGTTCGAGTTCGACCAGGGTGGCCCGATCTACATCGTTCAAGAGAGCTTCGACGCGGCGGCAGCAGGCGCAAGCGAACTGTCGGTACTTGCGCGCCGGCACCACCACGCCAAGTTTGCGCAGCCCGCGCAGCAGGCGGGCAGGATCCTCACACTCTTGCCAGTCCGATTCGGTCATTGCGTTCGCTCGAGGTTCCGCGGCACCTTGCCCGTCCGCCGGGGTTATTTCAGGAGACAATGGCTCACAGGGCAAACCCTTTTGATCGTTCGTGCCTTACCTGCTATCTTACTCTCAATCCACCCGCCTCTGACTCGAGGATTTATCATGCCGACGCTGCCACGCTGCCTGCTGTCGCTCTCGATCGTCGCTGGCCTCTGCCCGCTGGCCCAGGTACAGGAATGGGCTCGTTTCCGTGGGCCCAATGGCACCGGTCTCAACGACGCCCAGTTGCCTGCCAAGTTCACCGAGAAAGACTTCCTCTGGAAGGCAAAGGTGCCGGGCGCAGGGCACTCCAGCCCGGTCCTCTGGGGCGAGCGCATCTTCGTCACCTCGGCAGATTCGAAGACCGGCGACCGTCTGGTGCTCTGCTACGGGGCCAAGGAGGGCAATCTCCTCTGGCAGCGCAAGCTCGATGGCTCCAAGTACAAGATGCATCGCCGCAACAGTATTGCCACCTCCACGCCGGCCGCCGATGAGAAGCACGTCTACATCAGCTGGGGCGTGCCCGAGGAATGCCTGCTGATGGCCCTCGATCACAACGGCAAAGATGTGTGGAAGACGCCGCTGGGCCCGTTCAAGGGCAACCATGGCTTCGGCGCCTCGCCCATCGTCTTCCAGGACATGGTAGTCATGGGCAACGATCAGGACGGCAAGGGCTACCTGATTGCCCTCGACCGCGACACGGGCAAGGAACGCTGGAAGCTGCCCCGCGACAGCGGCAACGCCACTTATTCCACGCCGTGCGTTTATCAGCCCAAGGGGCAGGATCCTTTGCTCATCTTCACGAACTGGCAGCGCGGCGTGAGCGCCGTCGATCCGAAGAACGGCAAGCTGGTCTGGGAGCTCTCGTGTTTTCAGCCCGAGCTGCCCGAGCGGGCCATTGCCTCGCCGGTGATCGCGGGCAATCTCATCCTGGGCACCTGCGGCTTCGTCACCAAGCAAAAGCACTTCGTGGCCATCGATCCGAACAAAGGCCAGCCCAAAGAAGTGTGGCGCGTCGAGAAGGCAGTCTCGTATCTGCCCACGCCGATCGTGAAGAACGGCCGCGTTTTCCTGTGCAGCGAACTGGGCATCGCCAGCTGCCTAGATCCGGCCACGGGCAAGTTGATCTGGCAGGAACGGCTGAACGACGACTTCTCG
>JBFWSD010000986.1:0-3510 GCA_050248575.1 Gemmataceae bacterium | reverse complement strand
TGCGCAGGGCCTGGAAGCAGCCGTGAATATCACCAATGGCCAGCCGGCGTGTCATGCGTCCATCCTGTCACTTGCCGCGGCGGTTAATGCAGTCTTTCAGCTCTTTCACCGCGTCGTCATAGAGGGCCAGCACCTTGCCGCGGGCCGCATCGTCGCTGAAGTTCCCCTTGGCCTTGATGTCGGCGTGCCCTTTCTCGACGAGCATGAGCAGCCCGTTGGCGGCTTCGAGGTCGAAGACGTCGCGGCCCGCCATGTTCACGTACACGGGCGATGAATGCGCGTAGAGCACGCGTTCCAGTTCATTCTGCTTGGTCGCGTCGATGCGCAGGGCAAACCAGGCTGGCCCGTCGAGTTTCACGGTCCTGGCAATCTTCGCGCTGAAGCCGCGCTCATGTGGCTTTGCTACCGCAGTGGCAATGACCTTGCCGTTCTGGACGAGTTCGAGTTTCTGAAAGTCGTGGCGACCCAGGCCTGCGGCTTCGATCTCGACAGGTCCCGGCTTGTCGAGACGGAGCGTGGAACCGATGGGCTGCCCGTTCACCTTGAGTGTCAGCAGTGGGCTGTTCGTCGCCTGACAGCGGCCCGCCCGCACGGCCGCCAGCCAGCTCTTCACGGTCAGGTCCCCTTCAACCTGGGCGTAAACACGCGAGAAATCATACATGAACCAGTCGGTGCCCGTGCTGATGGGCAGGTGCAGACCGATGTTGAGATAGCGGTAGTAGTTTTCTTCATAGCTGCCCGAACGGCTGCCATCGAAGACGTTGAGGGCGTGCAGCCTGCCCGTGATCGCGCTGGGCACGTCCTCGTGGCCGTTGGTGTTATGGCACCAGATGATGGTCGCCCCTTGCTTGCGGGCCGCATCGATGCCGGACCGCAACGGCGTGTCGTCGAAGCCTTTGCCCGTGATGCCCGGCCCCAGGCTGGCCGGCTTGATGAAGCTCTTCAGGTCGAGCAACATGACGTGGCCGTAGCCTTCGCCGAACGCGGTGAAGTTGTGACGATGCTCCTCGCCGTTGTTGCACAGTACTCCTTCGACTTTCAGATGCGCGAGCGGCCCGGCGGGATACTTGTTGCTGATGTACGTTTCATCGTCCTTGAAACGCTCGAGGTAGGAGGTGAGCATGACCGAGATGCCGTCGGCGGCCGGGATCTGCCGGAGATACTCGTCGCAAGCATCCTTCGTGAGGTTGCGAAGGTGGAGATGGGTATTGCCCGCGACCAGCTTCTGTTCGGCCAGCGGCAAGAGCGCGGGCAACTCCAGCTTCACCTCGCGGGCGTCACTCAGGTCGACCACTTTCTTGACCAGCGGGGTTTCCAGCCCGGCGAGGGCCTCGATGGTCACTTGCTGGCGCGGCAAAGTGAGCTGAATTCCGCCGGCAGGAACCACATACCAGCCCTTGAGCTCTTTCGAGCCGGGCAGCCCGCGCAGTCTGTCGAATGCTTCTTTCAGGACAAGAGGATCTTCGTTCCCTTCCGCGTGAATGCGGACGATGCCGGCGCGCGGCTGACCGCTGCCCGGATCGAGCAGCACCAGGCGGACGGGGCCCTCTCGCTCCTGATTGCGGGCGGACAGAATGGCTGTCAAGCCGACCAGTGTCAGGCAAGTCATGGCCAGGAGTGCGCGCATGGCTGGATCCTCCGTGGTGAGATGTGAGGAGCATACCACGAAAATCGAACCGGGCCCACCCACAGCGCGGATCTCGCCGCGGCGCGCAGCGACGTGTGTTGGGGGAGCAGACGACCGTAGTCATCGTTGGACAGAAAGAGATAGAGGTGGCCAGGGCAGCTCTTACCACTGTTACCCGCGCCAGCGAACCTCGTCATCAACCAGATGACGAGGAGGATACCAGCGGCTTGCAAATGGCAAAGCCACCGCAAGACTGGCCCCGACCACCCCCAAGTTCCAGCGCGATTGATTCGACGTGCGAGACCTCATGTCACGAGCGGTCAATCTCCCTCCCATGTCGGCAACATCTCCTTGGTTGATGCCGCAGAGCCAGTGAATTGCCAGTGGCGGGTTCCGTGACGTGAGGCAACCGGAGAAGCGCAGGTGGGCATGCAGCCACTCTGGTCCGTCGTCCGTGGGCACAAGTGACGAAAGGTTTGGCAAGAATCGTGCCGGGAGTCAGGGCGAGGCGGCCATCATGACGCAAATCATTTTTTGAAAAGATGTTGCGTCGACAATCGACTTGCGGTTTCGCGAGACGGGCAGCGTTCTTTGCACAAAGAGAGTGCATGCAGTGCTGCGATTGCCCGCAGCACTAGCCGGTCAGTCTGCCCGTGTAGGCAAAGTCCATGGCCAGCGATGTCGCCAGTGCGGTCAGATCAAGCAGCCTGGCCGCGCCGTCCTTGCGGCGGTATTGCAGGCAGAGAAAGTCGGCCCGCTCCTCGAGCTTGAGCAAGATGGTGCGGACATCCTCGGCGGGCAGCTCGGACCACTGTGCGACGCGGCTGATGAGTTCGCGCCGATGCTTGCGCAAGAGATTGCTGACCAGCACGCCGCTGGTGCCGTTGGCCCGGACGGCCGGGAAGACTTCGCGCAGCTTGTCATCGACGTAGCCCTGGGCTTCTTCGCGATAGCTGGCGAGCTTCTGCCCGTAGTGGTCGACGAGGCGGTCGCTGATCTTGTGG
This sequence comes from Gemmataceae bacterium, assembly GCA_050248575.1. GTDB lineage: Bacteria > Planctomycetota > Planctomycetia > Gemmatales > Gemmataceae > JBFWSD01. The sequence goes on along the minus strand of JBFWSD010000986.1, from coordinate 879 downwards.
ATGGGATCGTGGAGACGACCGCCGCGCTTGAGCGGAATACGGCGGCGGATCGAGTGCATGATCTCATCCACATACTGCAGCTTGTGCAGGGCGGGCCAGTAGCGGTACTTGCGGCGCCAGGCCGAACGGGGCGTCAGCCACACCGCGAAGGTCTCGGCAAAATCCTCGTCCGGGTGCTTCTGCGCGTACGTCTTGCCGTGCTGGTGATGCACGATGTGCCGCACAAAGCAGCGGCTGAAGGGATTGGGCCGGAAGCTGTCGCGATAGGGCTTGGAGTAGTTGCCAAACACTTCGGCCCATTCGGGGTCGGTGTAGAGCTTGTATGCGTAGTTGAAGGCGTGGCCGGCCTCGTGCCGCATGAGCATGCGGATCATCTGCTCGTTTTCCACCCAGCCGGTCTGTTCTTCCTCGATGCGTTGCAAGCGTTCGTCGGCGAGATAGAAGGGGATGCCGATGATGGGGACACCGTCGGGGCAGCCCCAGGCATCGGTGAGATAGCAATCGGGGCGGAAGCGCAGCCCCTTGGCGTCGAGCTCGCGATAGAGCTTGTTGATATAGAGCTTGATGGGAGGCCGATCGAGGCGCAAGTCGAGATCGCGAATCCGCGTGTTGAGTAACTCGTAGCGGATGGTTTCCCAGCCATTGATGAGAGACTTTGCGCGTGCGGCGCCCATGAAGGATACCACCAGTGCCCGCGTGGCCTGCCCCCGCGTGCGGTTGAATCTTGCTGTTTGGGTCTCGTTTCTCCGGGGTCCGGTGGGATGAGCAGAATCGGTCGCGGAACGCCAGGGGGAACGGTGATTCCATTGTAATGGGAAGGGCCAGCGGAAAGCTAGACCCTGCCAAAGATGTCCTCAAGTCATTTATTTATGATAATTT
>JBFWSD010000985.1:0-3511 GCA_050248575.1 Gemmataceae bacterium | reverse complement strand
CATTGTGTGCAAACACGGTGCTTTCCACCTCGGCATCCTGAGCGCCGGGCACGGTGCCGACGATACGCAGACGCACGGCAGGCAGGCCCTTGAACTCCATGGGCGTGCTGCTCGTGAGACGCTTGTTCAACAGCTTGTTGTTCTCGAAGACGTGCTGGGCCAGCAGCTGTTCGTTGCCCTTGATGGGGAAATCCTCGGGCGCAGGTTCGGCGATGATGAGGGCAGCCGTGCCGCGCACATGTTCCGCGCCGGCGACCGGCTTGAGCGGATGCTGGGACAGCTTTTCCTGCGCGGCGAAACGCCAGCCCGGGCCGGGCCAGTCGAGACGAAAGCCCTGACCTTGAATCGGGGCGGCAGGCGGATCGGCCCACGGGCCGCGCTCCGCCAGCGCGACCACCGCAAAGGTCGCAACCACCATGAACAAGCGGAACACGATCGCGCCTGCGTCGCGCTTGCCGCGCCGCGCCGTTTCGAGCTGGTTGGCAAACGCACTCGACACGTTGGCCAGGTTCACGACCTGCCCGTCGATGCGGGTCACGTAGATGTTCCGGAAGTGGATTACCAGGATCGACACCAGCCAGGCGCCCGTCAGCAGCAGCGCAGGCAGCGGCGGTCCCCCTTCGCGCGGCAAGACCGTGAACACAGCGACCCAGGTGAGCACGATCGCCACCAGGGAGAGACGATAGTACCAGCGGCGGCGATCCCAGCCCTGCGTATGCTTCCGGCACAGGGGCATCGACAGCACGATGCGGCGCGAACAGAGGACGGGCAGCAAGTAAACGCCGGCCATCAGAGCCAGTTCCCCGATCCGCCGGGACAGGTCGCCGTCTCGTTGCTTATCTGGATTGGCGGAGCGTCCCAGCGAACAGATCATGATGAGCAGCAGCCACGCGGCCGAGAACCACCAGTGATGGGCCTGGCGCTTGTCGGTGGCCGGTTCGCCGCAGCGAATGCAACAACTCGGCCAGTTCGGCCTGGCTTGCACGAGATCGACGTCGACGAGTGCCTTTGGCCCCGTGAACAGGGCCGGGCGTGCCAGGGGCAGCTCGGCCGCGGGCGCTGAAAACTCCGGGACAGCGCGCGGTGCAGCCGAGGTGATGCCCGTCTGTGGGAGTGAATTGCCGCATTGCGGACAATGTTCGGCGTCCGAGGCTGCTGAGGCGGCGCCGCAATGGGGACAGCAATTGTTCATTGGGCGCGACCTCTGGTTACTTGAGCAGCCCGTAGTCGACGAGGGTCTGGCGGACCTTGTTTTCGCCCGCCTGGTCAAGGGCACAGAGGGGCAGACGCAGCTCGCCCGTGTCCTTGCCCAGCAGCTTCATGGCGGCCTTGACCGGTATGGGATTGGTGGCCACGCCGAGCATGTCGCGGCACAGGGGGAAAAGTTTGCGGTGCCACTTCTGTGCTTCGGCGATCTTGCCCGCATCGAAGGCCTGCACCAGCGCCTTCATGTCGCGCGGGATGACGTTGCCCACCACCGAGACCACGCCGCGGCCCCCGATCGACATCAAGGGCAAGGTGAGGCTGTCGTCGCCGCTCAGCAGCGTGAGATTCGTGGTGGCCAGGATCTGCGAGGCCTGGTCGAGCGAGCCGGTTGCTTCCTTGATGCCGACGATGCCGGAGTGTTCGGCCAGCCGGGCAATCGTCTCGGGCAGGATGTTCGAGCCGGTGCGGCCCGGGATGTTGTAAAGGACGATGGGCAGTTCGACCGCGTCGGCGACGGCGGCGAAGTGTCGATAGTAGCCCTCTTGCGTGGGCTTGTTGTAATACGGGCCGACCATGAGTGCGCCGTCGGCCCCGATGCGCTGGGCAAAGCGCGTGAGACGAATGGCCTCGCGCGTGCTGTTGGAACCGGTGCCCGGCATGATCTTGATCCTGCCCGCGGCCCGTTCCACCACGGCGGCGATCACCTTCTCGTGTTCCTCGTGATCGAGAGTAGGGGATTCGCCCGTCGTGCCCACAGGGGCCAGGCAGTCGGTCCCCTGTTCCACGTGCCAGTCGACCAGTTTCGCCAGGGCCTGGAAATCGACCTCGCCGTTCTTGAACGGCGTGACGAGGGCGACGGTCAGGCCAGCGAACTGTTCTCCCTTGGTAGCCATTTCTGGTCTCCTGGCACGGTGAAAACCTCGACAGAAGAACTCATTATACGGAAGCCCGTCTTGCCTCGCCACTCGCCAACATCGCTCCAGACAGACAGGCCTGACAAGTACTTCCTGCCCTTCTGGCGCAGCATAAAGGGAAAGGGCACGGTGGCTTTCGAACTTTCCAGAGCCGGGCCGTTTGCGCACTTTTTGTGCCGCGATGGCCTCCCCAGGCCATAAGTCAAGAAAACTCAACGACCAAGAGCGAAGCGACAACGGGCTTCATTGCGCAAACGGAAGCCCCACGCCCTTGTGTCAGACCGTTGCTTGACGGAGGCGTCTTTGCTGAGGATCATGGTGCGCAGGTCGGCCTACCACTCTCGAGGAATCAATCATGAACACTGCTCTTGCTTTATTGCTCCTGTCGGCTGCGCCGGCGCAGAACCTGAAGGCAGACGTCCCTTATGCGGAACCGGCCCAGGAGCGCCAGGTGCTCGACATCTACACGCCGGAGAAGGGCAAGGACCTGCCCGTCGTCTTCTGGATTCACGGCGGCGGCTGGCAGGTGGGCGACAAGAAGGATGTCCAGATCAAGCCGCGCATCTTCACCGAACGCGGCTTCGTGTTTGTGTCGACCAACTACCGCCTCTTGCCCAAGGTGGAAATGGACGTGCTCATTCGCGACGTGGCCAAGGCGCTGGGCTGGGTGCACAAGAACATTGCCCGCTACGGCGGCGATCCCAAGCGGATCTTCGTCATGGGGCACTCGGCGGGCGCCCAGCTGGCGGCCCTCCTGTGCATCGACGAGCGCTACTTGAAAGAAGAAGGGGTTCCGTTCGATGTGCTCAAGGGCTGTGTCCCCGTCGACGGCGACACCTACGACCTGCCCGCCATCATCATGACGGCGGAGCTGCGGCAGACGGTACACGGGCAGCCCTTGCCGACCTTCGGCCATCGCGTCAAGTTTGGCAACGACCCCAAGAAGCACATCGACTATTCGGCCGTCACACACGTGGCCAAGGGGAAGGGGATTCCACCCTTCCTGATTCTGCACGTGTCCGGCCACCCCGATACGACCGCGCAGGCGCGTCGCCTCGGCGCGGTGCTGAAGGAAGCGGAGGTTCCGGTGGTCGTGTTTGGTGCCCGCGAGACGACGCACAACAAGCTCAACGCCGACCTCGGGCTGCCCAACGATCCGGCGACCAAGGAACTCTACAAGTTCCTGGATCCGCTGGTCAAAAACTGAACATTGAGCCGATGCCATTGGTCATGGGCTGGCGGGGCGGCGGCAAACTCCTGGGTTCGAGATCTCGGTGGACCCCAAACAAAAAGGACTCGCGACTCATCGCCGCAAGTCCTTCCTGTGCAAGGTGCCGAAGAGAGGACTCGAACCTCCACTCCCGTTAAGGGAACTAGGTCCTGAACCTAGC
>JBFWSD010000984.1:0-3517 GCA_050248575.1 Gemmataceae bacterium | reverse complement strand
GTTCTCGATATCGATATCGACCCCGGCGCTGCAACACGAGTCGTTGCAGTAAGTGCACTTCATGCATTCGGCGAAGTAGGTCTTGCGGAAGATGCGCGTATCGACCATCTGAATCGTGGGCCGGCCCAGGCGGCACACGTACTTTCGGGACAGACGCTTGTGCATGTTGGATACCTTTGCCCGCAATAGTCGGCCCGGGCTGGTTACAGCTGCAACCAGCCGCCGTCACAACGGCGGTAGTGTGCTCGGGCGCGGGCTTCTCGACAAGGTCAATTCAACATGAATTTTGCATGAACAAGCAATGATGGGAGGAGGCGAGGTACTCGCCTCACTTGTTCGAAACGCCGATCTCGTAAACGTACACCACGGGCTGGCCGAATGCTTCGGGCACCTTCTCGCTGCGCACTGGCTTCCAGCCCTTGAGGGCGATCTCGTTGACCACCACGCGCGTGCCCGGCTTCAGGTCGCGGGCCAGGATCGGTTTGATCTTCTCGTTGAACTCGGTGAGCATGTAGAGCGTGACCACGGTGGCCCGGTTCAGATCGGGCACCTGCAGCGCGTCGCCATGGCGGATCTCGACCAGTTTGTCGACGGTGGCTTGCTCGACGAAGGCCCTGGCCTCCTTGACCCGTTCCGGATCGATGTCGATGCCGACGCCGCGGGCGCCGTATTTCGCCGCGGCCGCGATGACGATGCGGCCATCGCCGCAGCCCAGATCGTAGACCACGTCGTTCTTGGTGACCTTGGCGGCTTCGAGCATCTTGGCCACGACACTGTCGGGGGTGGGCACGAAGAGGACCTCGCTGGAAGGCTTGCCCGCGCCGGGCCGCAAGTCGGCACGGATTTCTTGACCGGCCTTCACCTTGACGAGCACCATGCGAATGATGCTGGCGCCGCCCGGCCCGGTCCATTCGGCCTTCAGCGTGTAGATGTAGTTCTTGCCAGGCTCGAGCGGCGGCGACTCGAAGAGCCGTTCCGGCCCCGTGGACGTGGTCGGCGTGCCTTCGATGTGGAGCGTGGCCTGCTCGGGCAAGACGACGCGCAGCCGCGCGGGCTGTGGCTCGGCGCCCCACAGGGGAGTGCAGACGAAGAACAGACAAAGGGGCAAGGTCCAGCGCATGACAACGCTCCACGGCAGGAAGAGTCGAACAATCACCGAGTATTCACGCAAGATGTCAATCAGTGCGCAAGAAACAAGATGCGTCTCGGCGAGCCTCGGTTCTGGGCTCGCCGAGACCAGAGTGTTGCCTTGCCTAGCCGCCCGGGTTTGGCTTCGGCGCCGAACCTGAATCCGCGGGCTGATTCAACGCCTTGATCAACTGGGCCGACAGCTTGTCGTCGGGCTTCAGCTTCACGACCTGCTCGAGCTGTTTCGTGGCGTTGTCTTGATAGCCCAGCACGAGATACTCGTAGGCGAGCAGGAAGTGCGTGTCGGCCTGGTTGGGGTTGGCCTTCACCACTTCCTCGAGGGCACGAAGCTGCTTGGTATAAGTGGCTGTATCGGGATAGATGGAGCGCATGGTCTCCCAGTTCCAGCCCGGGCCGGAAGCCAGCACCGCGTAAATGGCGGCGGCCGCCTCGCCGTACTTGCCCGTCGCGAACCAGACTGCGGCCCGGAACTCATGCAAATCGGGATCGCCCGGCAAGAGCTTGATGGCCTGGTTGATCTGGTCCATGGCAGTGGTGTAGTCGTTCTTCTTGAAGGCGGCCCGCGCCGCGTCGAAGTACTTGTTCACCGTCTGCATGGTGGGATCGTCTTCCGCCGGCGGCGCCTGATCCTGGGGCGGCGTCGGAATCGGTTCGGAATAGTTGGCCGCGGGCGCCGCCACCGTGGTGTTGTCGACGTAGTACGGATTGCTGTAGACGTAGGTATCGCCGGGCGGGAACAGCCAGCCGCCCACGGGCACCACGCCCACCCAGCCCACGGGCCAGGTGCGCCAGTTCCAGTAGCCGTTGTGCCAGTTGTTGTAGTGCCAGTAGTTAGGCCGCGGGCCCCAGCGATTCACGTTGTTGTTATTGAAATTATTGCGGTTCACGCGATTGATGTTCGCATTCACCGTGTTGTTGTTGACGTTGTTGATATTCGTGGGCCGGTTGTTGATGTTGTTGGGCCGGTTGACCGTATTGTTACCCCCCGGGGGCCACTGCCCCGGGCGATAGCCACCGTCGGGCCGATTGCCGATGGCATTGCCCACGTTGATATTGCCCCGAATGCCGCCGTTGAAGCCGCCCTGGAAGCCATTGATATTCCCGCCAGGTCGGTTTCCGTTGAAGGCGCCACCAGGATTGCCGCCGATGGCATTGCCGGGCCGGTTGCCACCGATCCCGCCAATCGCATTGCCGGGCCGGTTCCCACCGACCCCGCCAATCGCATTGCCGGGGCGGTTGCCACCGATGCCACCGCCGCCGATGCCACCGCCAGGACGGTTCCCACCGATGCCACCGCCGCCGATGCCACCGCCGGGACGGTTCCCACCGATACCGCCGATTCCGCCACCTCCGCTCGGACGATTGGGCACAAAGCCAGGACCGCCGCCGGGACGGCCGCCGAACGAAGGCGTGCGGCCGCCGCCCCCGAAGCCACCGGCAGGACGACCGCCGCCACCGAAGCCACGCCCGCCGCCGCCAAAGCCGCGCCCCACCGAATCGCTCGACCATACGGCCAGTACGAGCAGGGCACCGCATACCATTGTCACACGCTTCATGGTCTGGTCCTCCTCGTCTGGGTTACTTGCGGTCATCAACCTTGGTGAACTTGACCTCCACGTCGGGCACGGGCTGCCCGTCGATCTCCCGGCCGCGCGACGACCACTGAATCGTCTTGTCGTCGATCTTCTTCCAGCCCAGCGTAGCAGTCCCCTCGCGGCCGTCGGGCAGCATGCCGTTCACGTCCGACAGCCACTGACCGTCTTGCTGGTACCAGTAGCCCTGGCCGAAGCCCCCCTGCGAATCGAAGAACCACGAGTGAATGGCGCGTTGTTGCGGATCCCAGCCGACCCATTGAGTGACGACCTGGGGCTGACCTTCCTTCCGCTTGGCCGTGGTCTCGATGATCACGAAGGATTTGCCCGGCGCCCAGCGCGCATTGACGGAGACGGCGCCGCGCGGGCCCTCGGCTTGCCAGGTACCGATCAGCCAGTCGAGACCGGCCAGGCGGTCGGCCGCGCTCGTCACCGAGCCGCCGTCCCCCAGATCGCGGGCACTGCTGATCTGCCACTTGCCTTCGTTCTTGACCCAGACGGCGCTGTAGCGGCTGCTTTCCTTGGAGCCGTTCGGTCCGGTGAAGGTGATCACGCCGTCTTCCAGGGCCACGTCTTGCTTGAGGAACTTGAGCGCGGTGATCGACACCTTCATGGTGGTGTCTTTCATGTTCTCGGAGGCCGCCCGGAAGAGCTTGCCGATGGCCTCGCGGCCCTTGTGCGACGTGCCGCTGGTGTCGATGTAGTCGGCGTCGTCGGCCCAGTAGGCCAGCACGCCCTTGATGTCGCCGCCGTTGTAACACTTGCGGTTGGCGTCC
>JBFWSD010000983.1:0-3519 GCA_050248575.1 Gemmataceae bacterium | reverse complement strand
TAGCTGGCCACCTGATCGAAGTTGGGGATCTTGTTGCCCGCTGCGCTCATCAAAAAGATGGTCGCCAGGAAGATACGGCCGACCAGGCTGGCCAGACCCTGCAATGCATGAGACATGGTAGTTCCTCCTTCCGGCGCGGGGCCGGTGCAAAAGATCAAGCAAGATCGAAGAGCATGACCTCGGCATCGGTCGACGCCGCGATCGACAGAGTGGTTTCCTTGCTGACGGCCGCGCCGTCGCCGGCGTGCAAATCGTGCTTGGCGAGGGCAACGTCGCCGCGCAACACCTGCAGCCAGGCGTGGCGGCCCGCGGGCAGCTCGTGCTGAAGTTCCTTGCCCGCATCCAGCCGGGCCAGATAGATGCGTGCGTCTTGTTCGATGTGCAGCGAGCCCAGCGCCGACTCGGGCGAAGCGACGAGGCGGAGCTGGTTGTGCAGCCCGTCGTCGTCAAACCGCTTCTGCTCGTAGGAGGGCTCGATCCCCTTCCGCGCGGGCAAGAGCCAGATCTGGTAGAGATGGACGGGCGCGCTGGCGGACGGATTGAACTCGCTATGCGTGATGCCGGTGCCCGCCGACATGCGCTGGAACTCGCCCGGGCGGAGCACCTCGCCGTGCCCCATCGAGTCGCGATGCTCAAGGGCGCCTTCCAGCACATAGGTGACGATCTCCATGTCGCGGTGCGGATGCGTGCCGAAGCCTTGCCCGGGCTGGACGACATCCTCGTTCATCACGCGCAGAGACCGGAAGCTCATGTGCTGCGGATCGAAATAGCTGGCGAACGAGAAGGTGTGGTAGGTATCGAGCCAGCCGTGGTCGAAGTGGCCGCGCTGGGCCGCGGGACGGATGCGGATCATGAGGGGCCTCCTTTTGATTACATGTAAATTGATTTCATGTCAATTATATGACGCAAAAAAAAGAGCCGGTCTTACGCGTCGAGACGCTGCCGCGCCTTCTCGAGCAGACGATTGAGCTCGGCCAGCTCGACCCGGGTCAGGTGGCCGATCAGCTCCCGGTGCAAAGCGTCGAGCGGGCCATCGAGCCCGGCCAGCAGCGTGCGGGCCTGGTCGGTCAGTGCCACATGGATCACGCGACGATCCTGCGTCGAGCGGTCGCGCTGGATCAAGCCCTGCTTTTCGAGTCGGTCGATCAGCCCGGTGATGGCGGGCACGGCCTGGATCATGCGTTCGGCGACCTCGAGGCAGGGCAACGGCTTGCCCTCGCCGCGCAGAATTCGCAGCACGTTGTATTGCGACGGTGTGAGGCCATGAGCGCGGAACAGCCTGCCCAGCCGGTTCTGAAAGCGGTCGCCGGTGCGCAGAATATTGAGCACGGCCTCCTGCTCGGGTTGGCGAAACGGTTTCTTCTTCTTCAGCTCGTCTTGCAGGGCCATGCCTCTCACCTCCTCGTCATAAATTTTACGTGTAAACTATCGTCTAGTCAAGTGACACGCGGGCCTTTTCCGCACCCCAGACAGCGAGCTGCTCGCCCACCGACTCGATCACTTGCTCCAGGCAGCCCGCCGCCAGGATGGCAATCGATTCTTGATAGATGCCCGTGTCGTAGCTGTCCCTGGTGGGCAAATACGTCGGGCACCAGCCATTGACCAGAGTCACGACCATGATGGGCCGCGTCGGAAAACGCTCGCGCAGCGCGGTCTGCAGGAGCTGATAATACTCGCCGCCCGCCGCCAGCCAGCAGGCGTCCCCCATCTGCCACAGCATCAAGGGCAGCGGGAAGGTCTTGCCGGGCGGCAATTCTCCCAGGCGCGTAAGCAGGCGGTCGGCCCGTTCGATCATGGCCCGGGCGTCGCGGGCCTGGATCGTCTCTCCCCTGGCCTTCGCGGCTTCCTCGGCGGCGACCCAGCGGGCACGGTCGGCCTTCGTCTGCTCCACGTTCGGCAGCCCGGGCCGATAGGGCAGGTCGAGGTTCCAGAGCTGGCAACGCCAGCTCGCCTGCCGGGCTTGAACCTCAGCCGAGACGGGCACGTGTCGCCACGGGCCAAGGGTTGCCCCGGAAACGACCGGGCCGGCGAACTCGAAGGCGGTGCCGGGCGGATCGAGCCCTTCGAGTGTCGACAGGACCGCGTGTGCCAGTTGCCGCCCGTTGCGTTCGGCCACGCCGACATCGCCGACAAAACCGTGTCGCGGGCCGAGATCGCCCGATGCTCCTTGCAGGAAGACACACGGAGCCTGGGTGGCCCCTTCCACGACCTCGCGCAGCGCGCCAACGTAATCGGGACTGACGAGCGTGTTCTCCCAGGCCAGCGTGGTTGGATGGCAGGCGTAGTTGACCAGCGTTGCCAGCGTCTTGCCCGTCTTGCTGGCGACGCGGGCCACCAGCACGGTGTCGTCGCTCGCGCCCGCCGGGTTGTAGCCGCACACCCACTGCTTGCTGCCCTCGTCCCAGAAATCGCGCTGGCGGGCCAGGTCGCAACGGCCCTTGCCATAGCTGATGAGCGCGGGTTCGAGCTGCCCGCGCGCCGCGCGGACCAGCTTGGCCACAGTCTGGGCCACTTCCTTCAAGTAAGGGGCGATCAGCTCGCCGCCGGGCAGCTGGCCCCGGCTTTCTTCCATCAGCCCGGCGGCATGCGTGTGCGAGAAGGCGACCAGCAACCGGTCGCGCGGCACCTCGGCCGCGCCGCTGACCGTGGTCAACAGGTCATTCATCTCCTTCTCGCGCAGCAGGCAGTGGTCGACCGCGATGAGGAAGAGGGGCGGCTCCTGTTGCGACTCGGGCTGCAGGGCCACGGCACAAGCCGCAAGCGGGCGATGGATGCCGGTCGAGCGGTCGTGGGTGGCGGCCCCCCACATGCGATGATAGATGCCGGCGGGCGGGGTAATGTCGCCTTGCGCCAGCCCGAAACGGACGCGGGATTGGGGCTGAATGACGCGTGTCATGGGATGGGCCTCCGGGCCGAGAAAAACGCTACTTTATCGTTAAAGCACCCGTGAAGGATAGCCGGTCTCCGTGCCAAAGTCTACTTCCTGCCGAATGGAAGTGGTTGCACACCTCTCGTTGCACAGCGACGGCCTTGTGTAAGTCGCGTCAGGTCATGGCGGCGTCTTGATTTAGGGCGAAAATCGCCGAATGGTGAGTGTGCAAGGAGCGCGCCGACGGCGGCCCGCATCGCCTGATGGCGAAGCGGCTGGCCCTTGCACCCTCGCCACTCAGTAAGCGCGCAGCGGTACACTTTCCCTGGATCATACGCCGGGCAGGGAAGAAGTCCTTGTCAGGTGTGTCTGTCCGTTGCGTGAAGCGGGCAAGTAGCCACGTGCTGCCGAGAGCTCATCAAATCACGTAAGCGAGCAGCCCGGAGCCAGCGTCGCACTGCGGGCTTCGTGTCGCCTTCGCAGTTCATCCGGCGCGGGCTGGGCGGCAAAGACGGCGACCGCCGTCAACGCGCCCAGTCAGTTCACACCCAAAACGATCCAGCGTCCGCCCGGCGCGCACTCGACCAGGAAGTCGTAATGAAACTCGTCGTGCTTGACGAAGTCGTGCCGGGGCCGCCCACGCCGCTGCA
>JBFWSD010000982.1:0-3523 GCA_050248575.1 Gemmataceae bacterium | reverse complement strand
CAGCCCCACGTTCGCCGCGCGGCCATCCAGACGAATCTCTCTTGCCGCCTCGACTGGCTCGACGATTGCAACCTGGACAGGCTCGCGCTCTGGGCCACCTTTCATCCAACCGAGATCACGCGCGAGCGCTTTCTGGGGCAGTGCCTGGAACTGGATCGCCTTGGCTTGCGTTTCAGCGTCGGCGTGGTCGGGCTGAAGGAGCACTTCGCGGAGATCGAGGCGTTGCGGCGCGCTTTGCCGCCGCACGTCTACCTGTGGGTGAATGCCTACAAGCGGCAGCCCGGCTACTACGATGCGGGAGACGCGGACTGGCTAAGGAACATCGACCCGCTGTTTCCGGTCAACAACACGCACCACGCCAGTGCGGGCAAGCCCTGTCGCACCGGCCGCTCGGTCATCTCGGTGGATGGCGACGGCACCATCCGCCGCTGCCACTTTGTCAAGGTACCGCTCGGCAACATCTACCAGCCCGGCTGGGAGGACGTGTTGCAGGAACGTCTCTGCCCCAATGCCACCTGCGGCTGCCACATCGGCTACGTCCACCTGGACGAATTGAAGCTGGGCGAGGTTTTTGGCCCGGGCCTGCTCGAACGAATCCCGCTCATGATGACGGAGGCAGTCCGATGAGCAAGGGTGAGGTTCTGGAGCGGGCCATCAACGCCAACCCCGACGATCTTGGCGCCCACGCCGCCTACGCCGACTGGCTGATCGAGCAAGGCGACCCGCGCGGCGAGTTCATCCAGGTGCAACTGGCTTTGGAAGATCCCACGAAGAACGAGGACGAGAGGCGGATACTGAAGGCACGCGAGATGAGCCTGCTCCGCGAGCATGGTTTGCACTGGCTCGGCGGCCTTGCTCCCTTTCTGACCGAGGAAGATCCGGTGGCTCCACTGGGCAAGCTACAGTTTGCACGCGGCTGGCTGCACAGGTTGCAGGTCGTCCATCTCACTGAGAAGCTGGCCACGGTTCTGGGCAATACGGATCAGATCGGTTTGCTCCAGCAACTAGACATCGAACGACTCGGTACTGCAGAGGCTGTCGCCTGCTTGTGCCGCTCCTCCAAGCTGAGCAATATTCGAGTCTTAAATGTGGGCGCCGAAGACGTCTCACTAGTCAATCGAGCACTCGTGAACAGAACTCCATTCGCCCTCGAATTGATTCGCAAGCTGCCAAAGCTAACCGAGTTGGTGATGCGCGAGCAGGTTGGCAACATGCGAGAAGTGTTCGCGCTGAAGTGTCTGCGGTGCTTGACCGTTTTGGAAGTCCAAGTCGAGACAGGCTTCCGTGAGACGGACCCGGCCCTGGAAGCGCTGGCAAGCAACCCCGCATTCGGCTCTTTGAAGCATCTACGTCTTTGCGGGCACCCGACACGCGCCGACGGCCGGTTGCAGGTCCCTCACTCAGGTCTACGCGCATTTCTCGAGTCGCCCAACTTCCGTTCCTTGACGCACCTGACGCTGCGTCATGCGGACATCGGCGACGACGCATGTGACTTGATCGCGAAGTCTGACTTATTCGCCAGCCTACGGATACTTGACCTTTCGCACGACAGGATTGGCGATCGGGGTGCGGGGCAGCTGGCCGCAGCCGAAACCGCGAAGAGTCTCGACGAGTTGTGTCTCTCCGGTAATCCACTCTCTGAGGCTGGACTGTCCGCTTTGCGGCGAGCAGGCGTGACAGTCACGTTTGAACGGACGCGCGTCGAGCTCACCGATGCGGATTTCAACTTCCTTCACGATGACGATTCCTATGAGGGCGACTGGGAGTAGCCCGGCCCGCAACTCCAACTTGGAGGCCCAACGCGATGCGCACTTTTGAGTTCAACGACGGCAAGTCTAACAAGTTCTGGAATATCGAGCTCGACGGCGAGGCCTTCACGGTCACCTTTGGCCGCATCGGCACCGGCGGTCAGACGCAGATCAAGGAGTTTCCCAGCGACGACAAGGCACAGGCAGCCCATGACAAGCTGGTGGCCGAGAAGCTCGCCAAGGGCTACGTCGAGACCACGGCGGGCGGGGCCGCTCCGCCAGCAGCCAAGCAGGCCGCGGCCCCCGCGGCGGGCAAGTCGGCGGCCCCGGCCGCGCTGGCTGCGGCCCCGGCGGGCGGCGCACGCTCCTTCGAGTTCAACGACGGCAAGTCCAACAAATTCTGGAAGATCGAGCTACATGGCAAATCGTTCACCGTCACCTATGGCCGCGTCGGCACCGACGGGCAGACGCAAGAAAAGGATTTCCCCAGCGAAGATAAGGCTCGGGCCGCTCACGACAAGCTCATCGCCGAGAAGACGGGCAAGGGCTATGTCGAGACCTCTTCGGGCGGCGGCGGCGGGCCGATCAAGGCGGTGGCCCCTTCTTCGGGCAAGGCGCTCGAGAACGCCATCTTCGCCAACCCCGACGATCTCGGCGCCCACGCCGCCTATGCCGACTGGCTCATCGAACAGGGCGATCCGCGCGGCGAGTTCATCCAGGTCCAGCTCGCTCTGGAAGACGAGAAGGTCGCGCCGGCGAAACGCAAGGAACTCGAGAAACGTGAGAAGGAACTGCTCAAGAAGCACGAGCGCGACTGGCTCGGGCCGATGGCCCCCTTCCTGCTCGACAAGCAGAAGCCGGAAACTCCCGAGTGGCATCGCCCCGGGCATCCGAAGTTCACCTGGGGGCGGGGCTGGCTGAGCACGCTGGACATTCCCGAGATCTTCGTCGGCCTGGCCCGCGGGCTGGTCAAGACGGGCCACGCCCGCATGCTCCGCGACCTGTCCATCGAGGCCGTATCGTATTCCGATATGGACCAGTTCGAGCCCGGCTCGGACATCCCCGACGACGCCGAGGACCAGGTCGGGCAGTATCCGCTGCTCCAGGTGCCCGCTTTCAGCAACCTGCGCCGCTTCCAGTTCGGCATTCTCCAGGGGGTGGAAGAGGACATGAACTGCCACATCGGCGGCGAGATCGTCACCGACCTGGTCAAGAAGATGCCCCGCATCGAGGAACTGTACCTGCTGGCCCACCTGATCGAGCTGAAGCCGCTCTTCGGGCTGAAGAACCTGGAAAACCTGCGCGTGCTGCAAGTCTATCACGTCACCGGCGAGCATCCGCTGGGCGTGCTGGCCAAGAATCCAGCCCTGGGCAAGCTCACGCACCTGCTGCTCCATCCGCATGCCTGGGAGTATGACGATGACGAAGGCGCCTACATCAACCTGGCCGGCGTCAAGGCCCTGGTCAGCTCCACGGTGCTCAAGAGTCTCACGCACGTGCGTTTACGGCTCAACGACATGGGAGACAAGGGCATCACCGAGATCGTCAAGTCGGGCATCCTCAAACGCTTGAAGGTGCTCGACATACAAGGGGGCTGCGTCACCGACGCCGGGGCCGCCGCCCTGGCCGCCTGCCCCGACCTCGAGAACCTTGAGCATCTCAACATTTCCAAGAACATGCTGACCAGGTCGGGCGTCGACGCCCTCAAGAAGACCAAGGTCAACATGAACGCCGCGAGCCAGTACAAGCTGCCCGAAGCGGGCCAGGAGGACCAG
>JBFWSD010000981.1:0-3523 GCA_050248575.1 Gemmataceae bacterium | reverse complement strand
CTTGCTCCTCTATTACCATTATATCGGAACATTACGACATGTCAATCAATAAATCCGCAGCGCGCGCGGGCGGGGGAGCCGGCCCTCGAGAAAATGGGGAGAATTTGCTTGCGAGGAGGCTAGATGCTTCGGTACCGTAATAGTTACTTCGGTACCGTAATATCTTGCCGCCGCCCGCGAGGTGCTCTCATGCCCGCCGCCGCCAAGCAGAACCGACCGACCAGACGGCTCCCGGCTTCCCGCTCCGAGCAGCCGCTCGATCATCTCATCCTGTTCTTCGGCCGGGCTTACTACAGTTATGTCGGCCTGCTCGAACGCGTGCTCACCGAGGAGGGCATCGATCAATGGGTCCAGCCCGGCATGGGGCACGTCCTCTTCGCCCTCTTCGAACAGGACAATCGCAGCATCAAAGAGATCGGCGCGCGAACGCAACTCGCTTGCTCGACCCTGACCGGCTTGCTCGAACGCATGACCCGGAACGGGCTCATCGAACGCCAGCGCGACGAACAGGACGGACGGGTCACGCGCATTCGCCTGACCGACCTGGGCCGGTCGCTCGAGCCGCGCTGCCGTGCCGTGGTGGGCCGCATCGATAGCCTGTTGCGCACCGCTCTCAACAACACCGAGATGGAACGGGCCACCAGCCTGCTGCAACGTCTCGTCGAAACCATGCGCGACGCGGCGGCGAACCCAACCTGAAACTCACCAACCTTCCCTGTTCTCTTGCCAAGGAGTCTGTCATGCGAAATCTTCGTGCCTGGGCGTTGCTTGCCCTGTTGCTTGCCGTGGCCAGCCTGCCCGGCGCCGACGGGGCCGGCGTTCTCAAGAAAATCGATGCCGACAAGGGGATCGTCGTCATCACCGTGGGCAACACCGACCACACGTTGCAGGCTGACAAGAACCTGAACGTCAAGGATGGCAAGGGCAAGGAACTGCCCGAAGGGTTGAAGTCGAGTGAACTCAAGATCGGCGCCCGCGTGAGTGTAAACTATGAACGCAGCGGCGGCATGCTGGTCCTCAAGGAACTGCGACTCGGCCAACAGGGACAGGGCCGAGCCTTCACCCAGAACCCCGAGCGGACCTCGGTGGGCTTCAAGCCGCTCTGCGACATGACCGCCGAAGACCGCTACAAGGGCGAAGACGGCGGGCTTTACGGTGGCGGCAAGAATGAGCCACCCGCAGAGCATCAGGCTGCGGCCCGCAAGGAAACTGCCAGGATTTCCCCGCTCGACGCGCAGGGCAAACCGGCCAAAGACGGCAAGATCGTGCTGATCTCCATCGGCTATTCGAACGTGACGCAGATGTTTCGGACCTTCAAGAGCACGGCCGATGCGGATGCGCAGAAATCGCCCGCCGTTACCATCGTCGATTGTGCCCAGAGCGGGCAGACCATGTCTGCGTGGGCGCGCACCGACTTCAAGTGCTGGGACGTCGCCGATCAGCGTCTCGAGGATGCCGGCGTGACGCGGGAACAGGTGCAAGTGGTTTGGATGAAGATGGCCAACATCGCCCCGAAGGGGGAACTCAACGAGCACGCCAAGAAGCTCAAGGATGACACGGTGACCGTGCTGCACAATTTGAAAAAACGCTTTCCCAACCTGCGCATCGTCTATCTGGGCAGCCGGGTCTACGCGGGCTACGCCACGGGCACGCTCAATCCCGAGCCCTACGCTTACGAAGGGGCTTTCGCGGTACGCTGGCTGCTGCTCGACCAGATCAAGAAGGACCCGGAGTTGAATTATGATGCGGCCCGCGGGCCGGTGAAGGCGCCGTTAATCCTGTGGGGGCCTTACCTCTGGGCCGATGGCCTCACGCCGCGCAAGAGCGACGGCCTCACCTGGGAAAGCAAGGACCTGGCAGCCGACGGCGTTCACCCCTCGCCCAGCGGTTCTCGCAAGGTGACCGCGCTGCTGCTCAACTTCCTCAAGACGGATGCCAACGCGAAGACGTGGTTCGTGAAGTAGCCAGGAACGGGGTGGCCAGTGGCCTCTTCGGTCACTGGCCACTAGGTGAGCTGCCCTCGACTGGAATTTCACCAGTTACTCGTCCACGCCTTCGAGCAGGTGGCCGAGCTTGTGTTTCTTGGTGCGCAGGTAGCGTTCGTTTCTTTCGTTGGCGGGCACTTCAATCGGCATCCGCTCGACGATGCGCAGCCCGTAACCGTCCAGGCCAACCACCTTGCGCGGGTTGTTGGTCAGGAGTTTGAGCTGTCGCACGCCCAGGTCGAGCAGGATCTGGGCGCCGATGCCGTAGTGACGGAGGTCGGGGCCAAAACCCAGCCGCTGGTTGGCCTCCACGGTGTCGAGCCCTTCTTCCTGCTGCAGGCGGTAGGCTTTCAGCTTGGCAAGGAGGCCGATGCCGCGGCCCTCTTGTCGCATGTACAGGACCACACCTTTACCCTCGCGGGCCACTTGCTTCATCGCCATGTGCAACTGCGAGCCGCAATCGCACAGCATGCTGTCGAAGATGTCGCCCGTCAGGCACTGGCTGTGAATGCGCACGGGCACCGCCTCGGGCTGCACGGGCACGCAGCCATCGACTTCCAGCCCGACACCGCCAATGGTCAGGGCCAGGTGCGGCTCCGGATCCACGGCCGACGTGTACACGAACAGATCGAACTCGCCGTGCATCGTGGGCAGCTTGACAACAAGCTCCCGGCGGATCAGCTTCTCGCGCTGGCGGCGGAACTTGATCAGGTCCTCGATGGTGCACATCTTGAGCCCGTGCTGCTGGCAGAAATCGCGCAATTGCGGCACGCGGGCCATGCGTCCGTCGGGCTGCAAGATCTCGCAAATGACCGCCGCTTCTTGAAAGCCGGCGAGCCGCGCCAGGTCGGTGCTGCCCTCGGTGTGCCCGGCGCGGACCAGGACGCCGCCCGTGTGTGCGCGCAGCCCGTCCACGTGCCCGGGCCGGACCAGATCGGCGGGTGTGGTCTGCGGGTCCACTGCGACCTGCACGGTGCGCGCTCGATCATGGGCCGACGTGCCCGTCTCGATACCGGTGCGGGCATCGAATTTCACTGTGAAGGCCGTGCCCATCCGCGACGTGTTGACTGCCGATTGCGGATCGAGATGCAACCGGGCGCAGATCTCTTCTGACATCGCGAGGCAGACAATGCCCCGCGCGTGCAGCAACATGAAATTGATGGCTTCCGGTGTGATCTTCTCGGCGGCGACGACGAGATCTCCCTCGTTCTCGCGATGCTCGTCGTCGACGAGCACGATCATCTTGCCCGCTTGCAAGTCGTCGATGGCCTCTTCGATACTGCAGAATCCGTCGTGCATGCTGGCTCCTGGTGTGTGATCTCTATTCATTATAGCGGATCAAGCACGCGGAGTCGCGCCTGCGACTCCTTCGGGTTAGCCGCACGGGCCGCACGTGGTTGACCGGGGCGGGCAGACCGCCATACAATACTCCGCTGAGCATCGTTGGGGCGTAACAGCGAGGTCTTCCGTTGGCTTTTCTCATCCTGCTCGGCGGTCTGGCGTTTGTCTTTCCCCTGGCCGTCTACTGCATCATCCTG
>JBFWSD010000980.1:0-3524 GCA_050248575.1 Gemmataceae bacterium | reverse complement strand
ATGGAAGAGTGGCCGGAAAAGAAGGTGCGCACGCCGGTCCCTTCGCGGCCGATGCGGGCCAGGGCACGCGCGTAGGTGACCGTATCGCAGCCCCGACCACCCAGCTCTCTCGGGACCATCAAGCCGAGGATGTTGTGTTTCTTGCCCGTGGGCACGAGCTCGTCATTGAAGCGATGCTCGACGTAGCAAAGTTCTTCGACGGGCCGAAGCTCCTCGCAAAACGCGTTCACGTCGGCCAGCACCTTGTCGCGCTCGGCAGGGGTCATGCAGCTCTCCTTCGCGGCCAGAAGAAACGGGGTCATTGATCAGCTTAAGCCCGTCGCCAGATTTGGACAATGCCGACTAATATCCGCCCCGTTCCATCGAATAGGGAATAACCCACAATCTGGAGGCGAACATGGATCCCAGGCATGAGTACAGCCGGCGGCTGCAAGCCGCGCTGGCCCGCCAGGGCCAGTTGCAGGCGGGCGAAAAACGCAATCGCGCCGGGCAGGCCGGTGTCTTGCTCGCTGGCATCCTGATGTTGAACCTTGTCTTCGCCGTGAATCTGCTCCACGTGAGCTGGGTGGCCGTTCCAGTTCTTCTCTTTCTGATCTTGTGGCGCCGGCAGCGTCGCTTGCTCGCCGACCTGCGCCGGGCGGGCAGGCAAGTCGAGTTCTACCAGCGCGGCCTGGCCCGCATCGATCATTGCTGGCAGGGGCTCGGCGACCCCGGTCTCGACTGGCTCCGCCCCGATCACCCCTACGCGCTCGATCTCGATCTGTTTGGCCACGCGTCGCTGTTCGAGCGGCTGAGCACGGCGCCCACGCGGGCCGGTGCCCGCACGCTTGCCGACTGGCTGCAAGAGCCCGCCAGCCTCGAGGAAGTCCGGGCCCGTCAGCAGGCCGTCGACGACCTGCGCGGCCGTCTTGACCTGCGCGAAGAGATGTACTTGCGTGCCGCCGAGGTGCCGCCGGGCATCGATCTCGATCGACTCATCGATTGGGCGGCCGCACCGCCGCTCTTGTCATCCGTGCCGTGGCGCTACGCGGCCAGCGGTATCGTATTCGTCGGTCTTGCTGCCCTGGCGCTGGGCGGTTTGGGTGTCTACTTGCCCGTCTTGCTTGTGCAGACCGCGCTGGGCGTGTACTGGATGCGCCGGGTAGGGCAGGTGATTGCCCCGGTCGATCGCCGCTCGCGCGAGCTGGAGGTCTTCGGCAAGCTGCTCGAACGCATAGAGCGCGAGAAGTTTCGCGCG
Source organism: Gemmataceae bacterium (assembly GCA_050248575.1). Lineage (GTDB taxonomy): Bacteria > Planctomycetota > Planctomycetia > Gemmatales > Gemmataceae > JBFWSD01. The sequence goes on along the minus strand of JBFWSD010000980.1, from coordinate 2,287 downwards.
CCGGCACTCGACAGGCTGCAAGAAGCGCTCTGGCAAGACGGGCTGCCCCCTTCCGCCTGCGTGCGCAAGCTTTCGAAGCTGGTGAGGCAACTTGACGCGACGGCCGATCCCGCCCTGCGCGCGGTCACCTGGTTCTTGCTGCTAAGCACGCGCACGGCGTTCGCGCTCGAAGCCTGGCGGGCTCGCTACGGCGGTGCGGTGGCCCGCTGGCTCGAGGCGCTGGCCACGTTCGAGGCACTTTCTTCGCTGGCCGCCTACGCCTACGAGAACCCGGACGATCCGTTTCCGGAATTCGAGGAGGCGGGGCCCGCGTTCGAAGGAAAGGAGCTGGGGCATCCCCTGCTGCCCGCCTCGCAGTGCGTGCGCAACGATCTTCGCCTCGACCGCGCGCGCCGCGTACTGGTCATCACGGGCTCGAACATGTCGGGCAAGAGCACCTTCCTGCGCACGGTGGGCGTGAACGCGGTGCTCGGGCTAGCCGGCGGCCCGGTCCGCGCCGGCCGGCTGAAGCTCTCACGCCTGGCGATCGGGGCCACACTGCGCATTCACGACTCGCTTCGCTCCGGGCAATCGCGCTTCTATGCGGAGATTGCCCGGCTGCGGCAACTCGTCGACCTCGGTCAGAGTACGCCGCTCCTTTTCCTGCTCGACGAGCTCTTGCATGGCACGAATCCGGGCGAGCGCCGCCGCGGCGCGGCCGGGGTCGTCCGCGGCTTCCTCGACCTTGGTGCGATCGGCCTCCTCACCACGCACGACCTGGCCGTCACCGAACTGGTGGATGCGGTCGGCCCGCCAGCCGCCAACGTCCACTTCGACGACCGCTGGGAAGCGGGCAAGCTGGTTTTCGATCATCGCCTGAAGCCAGGGGTCGCCGATCACGGCAATGCCCTCGAACTGATGCGTGCCATCGGGCTGCGCGTGTGATGGCCGGCCCGGCGCGTCGACCGTACAACAACCACGTTCACCCTCCCGGCTACCCCAGGGACGTCGATCATGAAACGAGTGCGCGTGCGCAGCGGTGAGGCATTCGAGCGGGCCCGGAAGCTGATCCCGGGCGGCGTCAACAGCCCGGCGCGGGCTTTTGGCGGCGTGGGCGGGCAGCCCCTCTTCATCGCACGCGGCGAAGGGCCATTCCTCTTCGACATCGACGGCAACCAGTATCTCGACTATTGCGGCTCGTGGGGGCCGCTCATCCTGGGGCATGCCCATCCGCGCGTGCTGAAGGCGATCGAGGAGACGGCCCGCAAGGGGACCAGCTTCGGTGCCCCCACCGAGCTCGAGAGCGAGCTGGCCCAGATTCTCATCGATGCGGTTCCTTCCATCGAGATGGTTCGCCTGGTCAGCTCGGGGACCGAGGCGGTGATGAGTGCCGTCAGGCTGGCGCGTGGCTTCACGGGCCGCAACGTCATCGTCAAGTTCGCGGGCTGCTACCACGGACACGTCGATAGCCTGCTGGTGGCCGCCGGTTCGAGTGCGACCACGCTGGGGGTGCCGAACAGCCCGGGCGTGCCGGCCGCCGTGGTCGCGGATACGCTCTTGCTGCCCTACAACGACCTCGAGGCGTTGAATGCCGCATTCCAGCAGCACGGCGACAAGATCGCGGGCGTGATCCTTGAACCGATCGTGGGCAACATGGGCGTGGTGACGCCGCGGCCCGAGTTCCTCAACGATCTGCGCGGCCTGACCGAGAAGCATGGCAGCCTGCTCATCTACGACGAGGTGATTACCGGCTTCCGTGTTGGCTACGGCGGGGCCCAGGGGCTTTATCATCAGATGCCCGATCTTACCGTGCTGGGCAAGATCGTCGGGGGCGGCATGCCGGTGGGCGCCTATGGCGGCCGAGCGGATGTCATGGAGAAGATCATGCCGGCTGGCCCGGTCTTTCAGGCGGGCACCCTCTCGGGCAACCCGGTCGCCATGGCCTGCGGCATCGCCACGCTGCAAGAACTGCGCGATCGGCCTCCGTATGCAAAGATGGAACAGCTCACGAAAAAGCTGTGCGACGGGCTGACCGAAGCCGCCCGCTCGGCGGGGATCCCGTTTCAGCTGCCCCGTGTGGGCAGCATGTGGACGCTCTTCTTCAACCCGGACCCGGTCGCGAACTACGACGACGCCAAGAAATCGGATGCGCCGCGCTTCGGCAAGTTCTTCTGGTCGATGATCGAGCGCGGCGTGTACCTGCCCTGCAGCCAGTTCGAGGCGGCCTTTGTGTCGGCAGCCCATACGGAACAGCACATCAACCAGACGATCGCCGCCGCCAAGGAAAGCTTGGCGGAGGTGCCCTGAT